>PUNI01000057.1 GCA_003551745.1 Paracoccaceae bacterium
CAGAGGGCCTGGCAGACGGCGCCGCGGGCGGGCCGCGGGCATGATCGACCTGCTGTCCAGCGGCCTCGTGCAGACCGTGGTGATCGGCTCGGCCCTGCTGGGGCTGGTGGGCGGCACGCTGGGCTCCTTCGCCGTGCTGCGCCGGCAGAGCCTTCTGGGCGATGCGCTCAGCCATGCCGCGCTGCCCGGCGTGTGCCTGGGCTTTCTGGTGGCCGGCGGTCGGGATCTGGGCGCGGTGCTCGTCGGCGCCTTCGTGACGGGTGCGCTGGCCGCGCTGGCGATGCTCGTGATCGTGCGGCGCACCGCGCTGAAGACCGACGCCGCGCTCGGCATCGTGCTGAGCGTGTTCTTCGCGGTGGGGATCGTGCTCGTCACCCTGATCCAGACCCGCGACGGCACCGGCAGCCTCGGGCTCATGACCTTCCTCTTCGGGCAGGCCGCGGCGATCCTGCGCAGCGATCTGTGGATCATGGGCGGGGTCACGGCGGTGGCGCTGCTGCTGGTCCTGGCGTTCTGGAAGGAGTTCAAGCTCGTCAGCTTCGATCCCGGGTTTGCCCGCGTCCAGGGCCTGCCGGTCGCCACGCTGGAGGCGGCGCTGACGGTGATGGTGGCGCTTGCCATCGTGGTGGGGCTGCAGCTGGTGGGGGTGGTGCTGATGGTGGCGATGCTGATCGCGCCCGCCGCCGCCGCGCGGCAATGGGTGACGGGGCTGGGCGGCATGGTGCTGCTGTCAGGGGCGATCGGTGCGGCCTCCGGGGTGGCGGGGGCGCTGATCAGCGCGGCCAGCCGCGGGCTTGCCACCGGCCCGGTGGTGGTGCTGGTCGTCACCAGCGTGGTGCTGGTCTCGATCCTGCTGGCGCCGGAGCGGGGGATCGTCTGGCAGGCGCTGGCCGGTCGGGCGGCGCGCAACCGGATGGTGGACGGGCGGGTTCTGGTGACCCTGCGCGGGCTCGCACAGGCACATGGAGATGCCGGCTATGCCACCGAGCAGGGGATGCTCGATGCCGCCCTCGGCGCGCCGGCGCCGCGCAGCCTCGCCGCGCTGGCGCGCCGCGGGCTGGTCCGGCCTGTGCGCCACCCGCCCGAGACCACGCTGCACTGGGAACTGACCGAGGACGGCCATGCCGAGGCTGCGGCGCTCGCAGCGCGCCGAGGGCGGGAGCGGGCGCGTTGATCGCGGCGTTCTTCGGGTCGATCCCGGCGATGATCCTGCTCACCGGCGTGCTGGTGGGGGCCTCGGCCGCCCTGCTGGGCAGCTTTCTGGTGCTTCGCGGCAACGCCATGCTCACCGATGCGATCAGCCACTCGATCGTCTTCGGGATTATCGTGGTCTGGCTGCTGACGCGGCAGACCTCGGGGCCGGTGCAAGTGCTGGGCGCGGCGCTGACCGGCGTGCTGACCGTGCTGATGTCCGAGGCGCTGGCGCGCACGCGGCTGGTGAAGATGGATGCCGCGATCGGGCTGGTGTTTCCCGCCCTCTTCGCCGCGGGCGTGATCCTGATCAGCCTGCATGCGCGCAACGTGCACATCGATGTCGACAGCGTGCTGCTGGGCGAGATCGGGTTTGTTTGGCTGGACACACTCGCCATCGCGGGGCAGCGGGTGCCCGTCGCCGTGGTGACCCTGTCGGCCGTGCTGGCGGCGAACCTCGTCTTCGTGCTCGTGCTGTGGAAAGAGCTGAAGCTCGCCACCTTCGACCCCGGCCTGGCCGCCGCGCTCGGCTTCCTGCCGGGGCTTCTGCACTATGCCGTGCTGACGCTGACGAGCGTCACCGCCGTCGCCGCCTTCGAGGCGGTGGGTGCCATCCTCTTCATCGCCTTCGTGATCGTGCCGCCGGCCACGGCCTACCTTCTGACCCGGCGGCTGTCGGTGATGGTGACGCTGGCCGTGGGCCTGTCGGTGGCGGCCTGCGTCGTCGGCTACGGGCTGGCGATGCGCTGGAACGTGTCGATCGGGGGCATGATGGCGGCGATGACCGGCCTGTGGTTCGCGCTGGCCCTTCTGCTCGCCCCGGAGCGCGGCCTCCTCGCCCAGGCCTGGCGGCGCCGCGGCGAGCGGCTCGACCATGACTGCCGGGTGCTCGTCGCCCATCTCTACACCCACCAGGACACTGCCGAGATGGCCGAGGAGTACACCCTCGCCGCATTGGTTGCCCATCTGGAATGGGCCGAGCCGCGGGCCCGCGCCGTGATCCTGCGCGCGCTCGACCGTCACCTCGTGGAGCGCCGCGACGGGCTGCTGACGCTGCGCCCCAAGGGCATCGCCGAAGCCCGTGCAATCTTCCAGCCGCAGTGCTAGCGTGCAGGGGCCCTGCGCCGCCAGAGCCCGGACGACGGGACGCGATCAGCCTTCGGCCTGCACGGCATCGACCGCTTCGCCGCCGGGCCATCTCGCTGCTGCCGGCCAGCCATGCAAACCCATGTCGTACGTACCGAGCATCTCGCCCGCGACGGAACTCGCCGACATGCCTTGACGCGATGCAGGGAGCGCTCTGGAGGACTGCCGGCTAGCTCGGAAGGTCTACCTTTTCCCGTGAAAACAGACCGGGCACCAGCCAGTACCGGTGCGCCAGCTGCGCCATCGGATAGGCATATGGTTGAAGGCGGACCCGCGCGTCGCGCCGTCTGTCAGTGGATGTGGCGCTGCACGGTATCGGTCAGTTCGGAGAGGGAGAAGGGCTTGGCGAGGAACACCGAGTTCGGGATCACCGCCTGGCCGGTCGCGAATGCCTCCTCGGCATAGCCCGAGACGAACACCACCTTGGCCTCGGGCCGGCGCTTCAGCGCCTGCCGCACCCAGCTGGGCCCGTCGAGGCCCGGCATGACGACGTCGGTCAGGAAGAGATCGACGCGCAGCGACGGGTCTTCCAGTGTCTCCAATGCATCCTCGGCAGTGGCGGCCTCGATCACGGTATAGCCGCGCAGACGCAACGCCCGCGAGGCGAAGGCCCGGACCGGTGCCTCGTCCTCCACCAGCAGGATCACCCCATCGCCGACCGACGCCCCTGCCGGCCGAGCGCCGACCTCGACCCCCTCGGGATCCTGCCGGTCCTGCGTTACATCTGCGGGGATCGAGCCTTGCCCCTCCGGCGCCGGATCGGGCGAGGCGTCGGCGGCAGCCGCAGCCTCCGGCGTGTCCACCGCGACGGCTGCGGTGGTGGCAGCGGGGCTCGCCTCGCTCGCCGGCAGATAGATCGAGAACACCGTCCCGCGACCGACCTCGCTGTCGACGAAGATGAAGCCGCCCGTCTGCTTGATAATTCCATAGGCCGTCGACAGACCGAGGCCGGTACCCTCCCCGGCGCGCTTGCTGGTGAAGAAGGGTTCGAAGATCTTGTCGACGATCTCGGGGGCGATGCCGGTCCCTTCGTCGCGCACCCGCACCAGCACATAGTCGCCCGGCGGCACCTTGGCGCGATCACGCTGCAGTTCGCGGCGCAGGCTCACCGACTCGGTCTCGATGCGGATCTCGCCGCCGTCGGGCATGGCGTCACGGGCATTCACCACCAGGTTCATGATGACCTGCTCGATCTGCCGCCGGTCGGCGCGGACCGGGCCAAGGTCCGGGTCGTGCTCAAGCGCAAGGGTCACCTTCTCGCCCACAAGACGGTCGAGCAGATGGGCCAGTTCGCCCAGCGTGTCGCGCATATCGAAGACCTCGGGCGTCAGGGTCTGCTTGCGCGAGAAGGCCAGAAGCTGACGCACGAGGCTCGCCGCGCGGTTCGTGTTCTGGTGGATCTGCATGAGATCGTCGTACTCGGGATCGCCGCGATCCCGGCGCAGGAGCAGCAGATCGCAATGGCCCGAGATCGCCGTCAGCAGGTTGTTGAAGTCATGCGCGACGCCCCCGGCCAGATGGCCGATCGCCTGCATCTTCTGGCTCTGCACGAACTGTGCCTCCAGCGACTTCAGCTCGGTGGCATCGGTGAACACGGCCAGCAACTCGGGCCGGCCGCCTTCGGCGACCCGGCGCAGCACCACCTGCAGGAAGGCCTCCTCGTCGCGGCGTCGCGCGCGAAGCACCTGCGGGCGGTTCTCGGCCAGCCCCGACATCGCGTCGCCCAGCCAGTCGACCACCGGTCGGCCCGGGCCTTCGAGCAGCTCCGCGATCGTCTCGGTCACCGGCCCGTCGCCACGCAGGGGCAGTCCCAGCAGTTCGCGTGCGAGGCGGTTGACGCTGATCACCGTGCCGTCGGGCGCAAAGCGCGCCAGAGCGAGCGGCAGATCCTCGAATTCGGCGCGGGCGGCGGAGGGGCGGGCGTCGTCCTGCGCGGTGGGCAGCAGATAGATCTCGCGCCGGCCGCTGGCGCCTTGCAACTCGGCGACGAGGCAGCGCAGCGGCCCGTCGGCACCGGAGATCTCCGCCTCCTCTCCCGACCGGATGGGAAGATAGGGGAAGATGCGGTCGAGCGTGCGCACGCGGCCGCCGACGATGCGGCGCATCGCCTCGTTCATGAACAGGATCGTGCCCGACTTGCTGACCGTAAGCATCGGCAGGCTGAGCGTCTCGGCGCCCCGGCCGCCGGCGGAGCGATCCACCATCTCCTCCAGCCGCCAGAGATAGCCCTCGTCGCGCACCTGATGCACCGACAGGCGCACATGACCGCGGCGGGTGACCACGTCTTCCCGCGCCGAGCCGACAGCGGCGGCGCGGTTCTGCAGGCGAAACAGCACGGCGGAGGGATTGGCAAAGAGATCGCCGAGCGCGCGCACCAGCGTCTGGCCCGTGCAGTCGCCGAAGCGGTTCTCGGCAACCGCATTCTGATAGCCGATGCGGCCCTCGATATCGGTGGTGAAGCTGGGGCTCGCGTCATGGGCCACGAACTCGGCGATGCGGTCGCCGAGACCCGCCCGGCTGCGCCGCTCGCGCCGGGCGAGCAGGGTCACCAGCACGGTCAGGCAGGCGAAGGTCACCGCGACGGAGCCGAGCGCGAGCCGGGGAAGACCCTCCGGCAGGAAGAACGCCCCGGCGCCCGTCGCGACGGCCAGAACCGGCAGCAGCCAGGCCGCGGGGCTCAGTCCCTGGGCGGTGCGGCCAAGCGACTGGGGTGTGAGCACCAGGTGAGACACGCATCGCCCTCAACGATCAGGAATCGTGGCCGCCATCTCGCGCGGAAAACCTTAAACCGCGCTTAATCCCGGCGCATTCACCCTTAGGTTGTAGAACCATCGGCATCGGCGCGCGTCAAGAGTGCCAGGAAGAACCCGTCGGCCCCGTCGGAGGGGCTCCAGCGCTGCTGTCGAAGCAGGTGCCAGCCCGCATGGCGCGCCCGGAAGGCGGCGATGCGATCCTCGTTCTCGGCGCGCAGGAGCGCACAGGTGGCATAGGCGAGGACGCCGGCGGGGGCCACGAGACCCGACGCGGCATCGAGGATCTCATCCTGCGTCGCGATCAGGCCGGCCAGGCGGTCGGGGGTGAGCCGCCACTTTCCCTCGGGCGCGCGGCGCCAGCTGCCGCTACCGGAACAGGGCACATCGGCGAGCACGAGATCGAAGCGCCCGGTGGGACGCTCGATGCGCGGGATCGTAACTCGCGCCCGGGCGGCGCGCGCCGGCAGATCGGCCATGCGCCCGGGATCGGCGTCATGGGCGCTGACCGAGCCGCCCAGCCCCTCGGCGGCGAGCCGCGCGGCGATGGCCAGGGCCTTGCCGCCGCCGCCGGCGCAGTAGTCGAGCACGCGGGCCTGCGGCATCAGCGGCAGGGCCTCGACCACCGCCTGCGAGGCGGCGTCCTGCAGCTCCACCCGTCCGTCCAGATAGGCTTGGGAGCGGTGGATGCGGCGGGCACCGGCGGTGACCTCCAGCGCCCCGGCGGCAAGCGGGCCGGGCCGCGTCTCGATATCATCGCAACGCAGCGCGCGCTGGGCGTCGTCGGGCGTTGCGCGGGCGCGGTTGACGCGCAGGAATACCGGCGCGCGGCTGCGCAGGGCCTGCAGCACCGGGGCGCAGTCGGCGCCGAGATCCTCGGCCAGTCGCGGCAGCAGCCAGTCGGGGCAATCGAGCGCTTCGGCCTCGGTCATGGCCACCGGCGCGGCGAGATGGGTCGTCTCCGCGGGATCGAGGGGCGGCG
>PUNI01000294.1 GCA_003551745.1 Paracoccaceae bacterium
CAGGTTGTTGATGGTGTTGTCGATCAGCCATGCTGCGCCCGCCATCAGCAGGAACAGGAACACCACCTGGATCGTCAGCGAGCGATAGCGCTTGTCGCTCAGCAGCATGCCGATGTGAAAGGCGGGTTTCGGCGGACCCTCGCTGATCGTGGCCATCGGCGGTTATCCCACTGCGCCAGGATCCCGAGCGAACCGGCATCCTGAGGAAACGACGACATCCGGCGCGTCGATCTGCGCGCCCCGCGAAAGCACTTCAGGCAAAGGCGGGGCGCGCGGTTCGCGCGCGCCCCGTTTCGGTGGTTCCGATCAGCGGAACGGCATGGCGTACATCAGGCCACCGTCGGTCCACTGCGCGTTCAGGCCGCGCTCGAGGCCGATGGGCGTCTCGACGCCGATGTGACGCGCGAAGATCTCGCCGTAGTTGCCGACGGCAGAGATCGCCTGGACGGCCCAGTCGTTGTCGAGCCCGAGCATCTCGCCGAAGCCGCCCTCGACGCCCAGCAGCCGGTTGATGTCGGGCGTGTCGGTGCCCTCGGCCATGCTGGCGACATTCTCGGCGGTGATGCCCTTCTCCTCGGCGTCGATCAGCGCGAAGAGCGTCCAGCGGACGATGCCTTCCCACTGCTTGTCGCCGTCACGCACCACCGGGCCGAGCGGCTCCTTCGAGATCACCTCGGGCAGGATGATGTGCGCCTCGGGGTCGGAGAAGCTGGCCCGGGTCGCGGCGAGGCCCGAGACGTCGGTGGTGTAGACGTCGCAAGCCCCGGCCAGATACTGCTGCTGGGCCTCGGCGTTGGTCTCGATCGGCACCGGCTCGTAATCCATGCCGTTGGCGCGGAAGAAGTCGGCGAGGTTGAGTTCGGTGGTGGTGCCGGTCTGGATGCAGACGGTGGCGCCGTCGAGGTCCATCGCCGAATCCACGCCCATGTCGGCCCCGATCATGAAGCCCTGGCCGTCGTAATAGTTCACGCCGACGAAGGTCAGGTTCAGGTCGATGTCGCGGGTGAAGGTCCAGGTGGTGTTGCGGGCCAGCATGTCCACCTCGCCCGAGGCGAGCGCGGTGAAGCGGGTCTGACCGGTCGTCGGCACGAAGGTCACCGCCATCGGGTCTCCGAGCACGGCGGCCGCCACGGCGCGGCAGACATCGACGTCGAAGCCCTGCCATTCGCCGTCCGCATCCGGCGCCGAGAAGCCGGCGAGGCCGGTCGACACACCACAGTTCAGTTCGCCGCGGGCCTGCACCTCCCCCAGCGTCTGCGCGGCAGCGGCGCCGCCGATCGTTCCGGCGGCTGCAAGCGCTCCGAGGAACACGGTTCTTTTCATTTCGACCTCATCCTGTTGTTCGTTTTTCGGGCCTGCCATGCCGAACACGGCAGCACCGACGCGGTCATGCTGTGACCGGCATTCCCGCTCATCGGCAATGCAAATTCCTACGATTCCGGTCGCGCAGTCAACAAAGCAGTCCTGCGCGCGCATAATTTGTTCGCGAATGCCGCGAAAATCGGCGGCAGCCGAAGGGGTCACGTGCCGCGCTCCGACGCCGCGACGAACTGGCCGTAGAGACGGAAGCAGCTTGTGCGCCGAGGTGCCGGGGCGCTGCGGGCGTGCTGACCGCCGCTCCGCTTCGGCGCGCGCCGCAGCCTCCGCCGGTTGCCGTCAGTCGAGCGCGGTCAGCACCGTGCCGATGGTCTCGACGATGCGGTCGATCTGCGGTTTCTCGACGATCAGCGGCGGCGACAGCGCGATGATGTCGCCGGTGGTGCGGATCAGCACGCCCTTCTCATAGGCTTCGAGGAAGGCCGAGAAGGCCCGCTTGGTGGGCGCACCGGCCAATGGCTCCAGCTCGATCGCGCCGATCAGGCCCATGTTGCGTATGTCGATGACGTGGCGCGTGCCCTTCAGGCTGTGCAGCGCCTCCTGCCAGTAGGGCGCGATCTCGGCGCAGCGCTCGAACAGCGCGTCCTCGCGATAGGTCTCCAGCGTGGCGATGCCGGCGGCCGAGGCGATCGGATTGCCGGAATAGGTGTAGCCGTGGAAGAGCTCGATCAGATGCTCCGGCCCCTGCATGAAGGCATCGTGGATCTCGGCCGTCGTCAGCACCGCACCCATCGGGATGACGCCGTTGGTCAGACCCTTGGCGCAGGTGATCATGTCGGGCAGCACATCCATGTGCTGGGCGGCGAAGGGGCTGCCCAGACGCCCGAAGCCGGTGATGACCTCGTCGAAGATCAGCAGGATGCCATGCCGGGTGCAGATCTCGCGCAGCCGTTCCAGATATCCCTTCGGCGGAAGCAGAACGCCCGTGGAGCCCGCGACCGGCTCGACGATGCAGGCGGCGATGGTTTCGGCGCCATGCAGCGCGACGATCCGCTCCAGCTCGTCGGCCAGATGCGCACCATGCGCGGGCTGGCCCTTCGTCCAGGCGTTCTCGGGCAGATGGGTGTTGGGCAGGTGGTCGACGCCGGTGAGCAGGCTGCCGAACATGCGGCGGTTGTTGACGATGCCGCCGACCGAGATGCCGCCGAAGTTCACCCCGTGATAGCCCCGCTCGCGTCCGATCAGGCGCGTCCGGCTGCCCTCGCCGCGGGCCCGGTGCCAGGCGATGGCGATCTTCAGCGCGGTCTCCACGCTTTCCGAGCCCGAGTTGGCGAAGAACACATGGTCCATGTTCTCGGGCGCAATGCCGATCAGCCGGTTGGCCAGCTCGAAGGCGAGCGGGTGGCCCATCTGGAAGGCCGGCGCATAGTCGAGTTCGGCCGCCTGCCGCTGGATCGCCTCGACGATCCGGGGCCGCTTGTGCCCGGCGTTGCAGCACCAGAGCCCCGCCGTGCCGTCGAGCACCTGCCGACCGTCGGAGGTGGTATAGTACATCCCCTCGGCCGCCACGAACATCCGCGGCGCCTTCTTGAACTGCCGGTTGGCGGTGAACGGCATCCAGAAGGCATTGAGGTCGTTGGGCGGTGGCGTGCGGTCGAGGGCCATGTCGGATGCTCCCGGCAGAAGGTGGCCGCGGCTCGGTGGGGTGCGCGACCCGCCAACGGCATCATTGGACGGTATCAGAGGCCGGCGGGCAGTCAAGGAAGGCCGCCCGCGGCCCGAGCGAGACGCCCGAGCGACTGGCCCACGCCAATGCCGGTTGAAATGTAGGTCGACGACGAGCGGCAAGCAGGACAGGCGGCCATTGCGCCACCGGCGCGGCCGTCTATGTTGGCGGCAGGAGGTGGGGGAGAGGCATGACCTGGTCGTTCAGCATCGGCACCTTCCTTGGCTCCGAGCTTCGGGTGCACGCCACCTTCTTCCTGCTGCTGCTCTGGGTCGGTGCGGTCGCCTATGTCGCGGTGGGCCCGGTGGCGGCGCTGGTCAACATCGGCTTCATCCTGGTGCTCTTCGCCTGCGTCGTGGCCCATGAATACGGGCACGCGCTGATGGCGCGCCGCTATGGAATCGCCACGCCCGACATCACGCTCCTGCCCATCGGCGGCATGGCGCGGCTGGAGCGGATGCCGGAGAAGCCCGGTCAGGAGATCGCCGTGGCGCTGGCCGGGCCGGCGGTGAACGTACTGATCTTTCTTATTCTGGTCGTCGTCTTCCGGGTCGATATCGACGTCGACACCCTGACCCAGATCGAGGATCCGCGCGAGGGCTTCATGGCGCGGGTGGCCGTGGTCAACCTGTTCCTCGTGCTCTTCAACATGCTGCCGGCCTTCCCGATGGATGGCGGGCGGGTGTTCCGCGCCGTCCTCTCGATCTGGATGCCCCGAGTGCGGGCGACGCAGGTCGCGGCGACGGCCGGGCAGGTGATGGCCTTCGTCTTCGGTTTCCTCGGTCTCTTTACCGTCAACCCGCTGCTCATCCTCATCGCCGTCTTCATCTTCATCGCCGCCGGTGCCGAGAGCAGCTTCGTGGCGATGCAGGATTTCGGCCGCCACACCGGCGTCCGCGAGGCGATGATCACCAGGTTCGAGACGCTGCAGGAGGATGCCTCGCTCAACGAGGCCGCCGCCGCGCTGATCCGCACCACTCAGCACGAGTTTCCGGTGATCGACCACCGCGGCCGCATGGTCGGCATCCTGACCCGCCGCGCGCTCTACGCCGCGCTCGGCGAGGAGGAGGGCCGGCGGATGCGGCCGATCACGCCCCATGTCGACCGCGACGTGCCCACCGTGCCCCTGAACGCCCCGCTGGAGGCGGCCATGGAAGCGATGGCGAAGAAGCAGAGCCCCGCGGTGGGTGTTCTCAGCCCCTCCGGCGGCCTGATCGGCTATGTCACGCACGAGAACATCGGCGAGCTGATGGTCGTCTCGGGCCGGGCCTGAGCACGGGGGAGGAGAGCGCAGCGTGAACCTGCACGGACTGCTGGCGGCTCGGGCCGGGGAAGGCCGGCCGATCCGCGTGGCGCTGATCGGCGCCGGCAAGTTCGGGGCCATGTTCCTGGCGCAGGTGCCGCGGCTTCCGGGGCTCGAGGTGGTCACCATCGCCGATCTCGCCCCCGACCGGGCGCGGGCGACCTGCCGCAGCGTGGGCTGGGACGCCGGCCGCATCGCCGCCACCCGCTTCATCGAGGACGGGGCCGAGGCGGCGCGCGGGGCCGAGGTGGTGATCGAGGCGACCGGCGCGCCCGAGGCGGGGCTCGCCCATGCCCGAGCCGCGCTCGCCGAGGGCGCCCATGTGGTGATGGTCAATGTCGAGGCCGACGTGCTGGCCGGCCCGGTGCTGGCGGCCGAGGCGCGCGCCGCGGGCCTCGTCTATTCCATGGCCTATGGCGACCAGCCCGCGCTCGTGGCCGAGCTGGTGGACTGGGCGCGCGCCGCCGGCTTCACCGTCGCCGCCGCCGGCAAGGGCACGAAATACCTGCCCGCCTATCACGCCGTCACCCCCGACGAGGTCTGGCAGCACTATGGCCTCAGCTCCGAGGAGGCGGCCGCGGCGGGCATGAACCCGCAGATGTTCAACTCCTTCCTCGACGGCACCAAATCGGCCATCGAGATGGTGGCGATCGCCAATGCCTGTGGCCTCGACGTGCCGCGGGACGGGCTCGGCTTCCCGCCCTGCGGGGTCGACGATCTGGCCCATGTGCTGCGCCCGCACGCCCTCGGCGGCCAGCTCGAGGGCGAGGGCATGGTCGAGGTGGTCTCGTCGCTGGAACGCGACGGGCGCCCGGTGTTCCGCGACCTGCGCTGGGGCGTCTATGTGGTGATCAGGGCCGAGAGCGACTATGCGGCGGCCTGTTTCCGCCAGTACGGGCTGCCCACCGATGCGACCGGGCGCTATGCGGCGATGTACAAGCCCTTTCATCTCATCGGGATGGAGCTGTCGATCTCGGTTCTCTCGGCCGCGCTGCGGCGCGAGCCGACCGGGCAGGCGCGGGTCTGGCGCGGCGATGCCGTGGCGGTGGCGAAGCGCGCGCTCAGGGCCGGCGACCGGCTCGACGGCGAGGGCGGGCGCACGGTCTGGGGCAAGGCGATCCCGGCGGCACGGTCGCGGGATCTCGCCGCCCTGCCGATCGGGCTCGCCCATGGCGTGGCGCTGACGCGGGACGTGGCCGCCGGGGCGATCCTGACCGAGGCCGATGTCGCGCTCGACGCAGACCGCCCGGCGCTGGCGCTGCGCCGCGCGCTCGACGGCTTTGTCGCCGGATGAGCGCCCGCTGCTGCCCGGTTTTCGGGCAGGCCCTGCCTCCCGCAAAGAATTGACTGCGCGCCGGCCGCCGGCGATGCCCGACGCTTGTTTTCTTGAGGGGCGCGGGGCTAAACCATGAGGGCGCCACGGCGCCGGACCGCTCGGGCGCCACAGCAGGGAAGGATCAACCGATGAAGAAACGCGCGCTCATGACGGCCCTCGCCGCGATGCTGGTCGCCCCGGCGGCCTTTGCCCAGGACAGCATCAACGTCTTCAACTGGTCGGACTATATCGCGCCGGACACGCTGGACCGCTTCACCGAAGTGACCGGCATCACGGTGAACTACGACGTGTTCGATTCCAACGACACGCTGGAGGCACGGCTCTTCGCCGGCGCGTCGGGCTTCGACGTGGTGGTGCCGACCGACCTCTACATGCAGCGCCAG
>PUNI01000237.1 GCA_003551745.1 Paracoccaceae bacterium
AAGGATGATGCCCAATGGCGCGTCCTCGCCGGGTTTGCGTTCGTACTTGTCCAGCCAGCGCAGATACAGCTCCATCTGGCCGAGGTGGTCGGGGCGGAACTGGTCGAGCTTCAGTTCGACGGCGACGAGCCGCCGCAGATCGCGGTGGAAGAACAACAGGTCGAGGTAGAAATCGTCCCCATCGAGGGTGATGCGTTTCTGCCGGGCGACGAACGTGAACCCCGCGCCGAGTTCGAGCAGGAACGATTCCAGTTCCCGCAGGATGGCCGCTTCGAGGTCCTGTTCCAGGAACGTGTCCTTGAGGCCGAGGAAGTCGAGCAGGTACGGGTCGCGGAAGACCAGGTCCGGGGCCATGCGGTTGGCCAGGATCACGTCGGCCTGGGCCTTGAAGGCGTCGAGGTCATGCAGGACGGGCGAGTTGAAGAAGAACGCCTCGGGCAGGGCGGGCTCGTAGACCACCACCGGCACGCCCTTGGCCTTGATGCGCTTCATCACCCCCTGCACCGCGCTTTGCCGGAAATTGTCCGAGCCCTGCTTCATCACCAGCCGGTGGACGCCCACCACCCGGGGCTCCAGCGCCAGCACCGCCTCGGCGATGACGTCCTTGCGGGTGCGGTTGGCGTCCACGATGGCCGCCATCAGGTTCTGCGGCACGGCCGCGTAATTGGCCAGAAGCTGCCTTGTGTCCTTGGGCAGGCAATAGCCGCCATAGCCGAAGGACGGATTGTTGTAATGCCCGCCGATCCGCGGATCGAGGCCCACGCCCTCGATGATCTGCCGGCTGTCCATGCCGCGCACCAGCGCGTAGCTGTCGAGCTCGTTGAAGAACGCCACCCGCATCGCAAGATAGGTGTTGGAGAAGAGCTTGATCGACTCGGCCTCGTCGGGGTCGGTCAGCAGCACCGGCACATCGGGGTCCGCCGCGCCCTGGCGCAGAAGCTCGGCAAAGACCCGCGCCCGGTCCGAGCGTTCCCCCACCACGATGCGCGCAGGGTGGAGGTTGTCGTGCAGCGCGCGCCCCTCGCGCAGGAATTCGGGCGAGAAGATCACGTTGTCCCAGCCGCGGTCGAGCGCCAGCCGGCGGGTATAGCCCACCGGCACGGTGGACTTGATCACCACCACCGCCCCGGGGGCGATGCGCCGTGCGGTGGTGATGGCGGACTCGACCGAGCGGGTGTCGAAGGCGTTGGTGGCCGGATCGTAATCCGTGGGGGTGGCGACGATGACGTAGTCGGCGCCGCTCAGCGCGGCTTCGGGGTCGGTGGTGGCCGTCAGCCGCAACCCGCCGCGCGCCAGCCAGGCGGCGCAGTCGGCATCCTCGATGGGCGACTGGCCTGCATTGACCTGGTCCACCTTCGCGGGCAGCAGGTCCAGCGCCGTGACGTCGTTGTGCTGCGCCAGCAGGAGGGCGTTGGACAGTCCGACATAGCCCAGCCCGGCAACCGCGATGCGCATGCTCACCCCTTTTGCGGCCCCGGCGGCCCGGCCCTTGTCGGTCGCTATCTCGACCGGAGCGGGCGCGCAAGCGGGGGCCTCTCCCGGGACGGCCCGGGACAGGCCCCTGCGTGCAAGGCGGGACCATGCAGACGGAGCGGCCCGGGGCCGCCCCGCCGGGGTCGGGTCAGGCCTGCCGCCGCTGGCGCCAGCCCATCAGGGCCAGCAGCCCCAGACCGCCGGCCAGCAGCGGCAGGGCGGCCGGCACCGGAATGGGGGCGAGGGTCAGGTTCGAGGTGAAGTCACCCGCGCCTGACGAGGGGAAGGTGAAGCCCGGCACGCCGACGTAGCTTCCGAACAGGAACGCCAGATTGTCCTTGTCCCCTTCGTCGGTGAACAGGAACGCGAAATCCGCCCCGAGCGTTGATCCCGCCGGCTCCACCTCGAGGATCGCGTTCTCGATGGTCCAGTCTGCGGTGAACCCGAAGAAGTCATTGCCTGTGGCCGCTGCTCCGGCGTTGAGCGACTGCACCGTCTGGAACAGCAGGAAGGCGCCCACGGTGAACTTCGACGCCGTGGGCTCCGTGAACAGATACTGGATCGCCAGTTCTTGCGCCGAACGCGGGGTGGGGTCGCTGTCGACCGTGACCACCGTCGAGTTGTCCGCGTCGAACAGGGTGGTGGTGCCCTCCGCGCGCCAGCCCAGGGGGGACAGGGCGTTTTCGTCGCTGAGCGTGCTGAAGCTGGTGAAGCTGCCGGTGATCGACAGCCAGCCATCGGGATCGTTATAGCTGATGGTGCCGTTGATGGTGCCAGTGACGCTGCCGGTCACCGTGGACGCATCGACCGAGGCGGGGGCGGCGAGGAAGGGAACCGCGGCACAGGCCGCAACGGCGAAACCTTTCTGGATGAAGCTCGTCATCTTCTATCTCCATGCATGTCGTTGTTGGCTGTCTGTGCCACGCTTCGGTGGATGGGGCGGTAAAAGAGCACCCATGCAAGCACAGGCCTCTCAAAGCGCAGGATAATAGAGTTCTGTGGTATCATAAAGCAAGCGCGTGACCGGTGCGAGGCGGTCCTGGACGGGGGTGGCGGGGCGGACCGGGGGCCGGGTGCCCATTCGGGCGCCAGTCGGGGCGCCAGTCGGGGCGCCTGTCCGGTCGCTTCGCCCGCAATGGCGATGGGCTGCCGCAGGGCAGGAGGCGGACCGGGCCATGCCGGCCCGTCCGCCGGGAATCGGCCTCCCGCGGTGTCGGGGGGCGGTGTCGGGGGGCAGTGTCGGGGGCGGCGGCGCCGGGGACCCGGGGTCAGAGCAGGCGGTGCAGGCGGGTGCTGGGCCAGGGCTTGATCTCGCGGCCGACCACCACGCTCAGCGCCGGCAGGTCCCGGGCCACACCGGCCGCGTTCAGGAGCGCGCTGCCAGGCCCGACCGAGACCCCCTGCACGACCGCCGCCCGGGCGCCGAGATAGCTTTCGGCGCCGACGCGGACGCTGCCGGCAAGCCCCACCTGCGAGGCGATGAAGCAGTGATCCCCGACCTCGCCGTGATGGCCGATGGCGGTCATGCTCCAGACGATCACGTTGTCGCCGATGCGCACGAAGGGCTGGATCACGCAGGCCTCGAGGATCAGGCAGTTCTCGCCGATCGTCTCGGCATAGATGTGGCTGGCGGGGTGCAGGAAGCTGGCGAAGCGATAGCCGCGGGCCTTGCCCTCGCGGTAGCGGTCGCGCCGCAGCCCGTTCATGCGGGCATAGGAGAAGGGGCCGAACAGCTCGACCGCGCCGGGGGGGAAGTGGCGCTCCAGATCCTCCCAGGCGACCACCGGCCGGCCGTCGAGCTGGTCGCGGTCGCGGAAGGCGGCGTCGACGGTGTAGCCGACGATGCGGTAATCGCTGTGGCGGTCCAGATAGACCGCGACGGTGCGGGCCGCGGCGCCGGTGCCGAAGAGCACGAGGTCGGTCATGCCGGCGGCCGCGGCGCGGCACCGGCGCCGCCATCGCTGCCGGCCTCGGCTGCGGCGAGGGCGGCAATGATGCGGGCGATGCCGGCGGCATCGAGGTCGGGCGCGGTGGGCAGGCCCAGCAGGCGGTCGCACAGGTCGTGGGCGGCCGGCAGCGGGGCCTTCGGGGCAGCAGCGGACAGGTCGGCGGACAGATCGGGGGGGGCATCGGGGAACGGGCCGGGGGCGGCCTGCGCCGGGGCATACCAGGGCTCGCGGTCCACGCCGCGGCCATACCAGCGCCGGCTGTCGATGAAGGCCGCGTCCAGCACCGCCGCGGCGCGGTCGCAGGCGGCGGCGTCCGTGGCCTCGTAGAGCGCATAGGCCGGGCTGATCCGCGGCGGCAGGTGCAGCCGGCCGCGCAGCCCGGCCGTCGCCGCGGCCTGCCCATAGCTCGCGGCCACCCGGGCCTGGGCCTGCCGCCGGGGTCCCAGATCGTCCAGCATCGCCAGCCCCACCGCGGCGTGGTATTCGCTCATCTTGGCGTTGAGGCCGGGGCCGCGGGCCTCGCGCGTGCCCAGGAAGCCGAAATTCCCGGTCCGGATCAGCCGCAGCCGGGCGTCCTCGCAGTCCCAGATCACCGCCCCGCCCTCGCCGGTCGAAAAGCCCTTGGTGGCATGGAAGCTCAGCACCATGGGCACCGTCGCCGAGGCCGACCCGGGCGCGTCGCACAGCGCCTCGAAGCCGGCCGCGGCATCGACCACCACCGGCACGCCGGTGGCGGCCTGCAGCCGCTCCAGACCCGCCATGTCGGGCAGCACGCCATAGGGGGCTGCGGCCAGCACCAGACCCGCCCGCGCCAGCGCCGGATGGGTGCGCAGCGCCGAGGGGTCCACCGTCCAGCGGGCGGGGTCGACATCGACGAAGACCGGACGGTAGCCGCACAGCTCGGCCGCCTGGGCGGTGGCGACGAAGGTGAGCCCCGGCACCAGCGCGAGCGGGCGCGGCCCGGCGGGGTCGCCGCGCCCGGCATGGGTCAGGATCGCCAGCACCAGTGCCAGCATCCCCGAGGCCGCGGCATGCACGGCATGGCCGGGCAGGCCCATGGCCCGGGCCAGCCGGATCTCCAGCTCCCAGACCAGCGGGCCGCGGTTGCTGTAGATCCGCGCGGCATCGATGCGCTGCAGATAGGGCAGCAGCCGGTCGGCGCAGGGCAGCTGCGGCCGGAAGGCGGGCACCCGCCCCCCCGGTCCCGCCGGAACCGGGGCGGCGTCCGCCGCGGGCCGGGCCGCGGGGACCAGCGCTGCGGCGTCCATGGCGGGGATGTCTTTTCGGTGCATGACAGTTTTCTGACCGGGTCGCTGTGCAGGGCTCAGGATACACACAACCGTCCCGCCATGGCGAGATTCAGATGCGGTTGATATCGGGGCAGGATATCGGATCCGGCCATGTCTTGCATGCCCGGCCGGGCGCGTGCAGGATCCCGCGCAGCGCAGTCCTGCGTCGGGCCGGATGGCGGACGGAAAGGATCGGATGGACGCCATCATGTCTCCGCCGGGCGGGTCGCTGGAGATCAGGATCCCGATCTCGCCCACCCGCAGCTTCTTTGCCCAGGTGCGGTTCTTCGAACACTGCCTGCGGCGGCTGGGCCCGCCCTATGACCCGGCCCGCCTGCGCATCGTGGTGGGCAACGACCCCGACATGGACGCGGTGCGGCGGGCCAATCGCTGGAGCGCGGGCCGGCCGGTCGAATGGATCGGCGTGCCGCCTGCGGTCTTTGCCGCCCACAACATGTGGGGCACCGCCGATTATCGGTACGCTCTGGACCCTTGCGCCGATCTGGTGGTGCTGGCCGATGCCGACACGATCTGGCTGCGCGACATCGACCCCCTGCGCGCCCGGATGGCCCAGCGGGCGGGGGCGGACGGCCCGGGCGGGGGGGCGGCGGGCCGCGTGGCCGGGCACATGGCGCATGTGCCGCCCCATGCGCCGCCGCGCGGGCCTTTCGCAGGGCTGGCGGGGGCCGCGCTCTGGCCGTCACTGCTGGCCGAATTCGGGCTGGAAATGCCCGGGCAGGGTCTGCAGCTTCTGTCCAAGGACCCCGCCGGCCAGCACGGCCGCATCCCGCCCTATTTCAACCTCGGCTTCCTGGCGCTGACCCCCGCGGCCTGTGCGGTGATGGCCGAGCATGTCTTCGGGCTGCAGGACCGGCTGCTGGAGGTCTTTCCGTCGGCCATGCGCTGCCAGATCGCGGTGACGCTGCTGGCGCTGCGCCACGGGCTGGAGCTGATGCCGCTGCCGGCGGAGTACAACGCGGCCAACGACCCCTATCATCTGGAGGCCACCGGCGTCGCGCCCGAGGCGGTGCGGGTGCTGCATTACCAGTACCGCGCCGCCGGCGTGATCCGCGAGCGCATCGTGCTGCCCGAGCACCGGGCCGAAACGCTGGCGCTGCGCCCCGGCAACCCGCTGGACCGGATGCTGCTGGCGCAGGTGCGCGACTTCCTCGACGCGACCGCCGGCTGACGCCGCGCCGGAGGGATCTGGCCGGCCCCGCCCGCCCGCCGCCTCTCCCGGCCCGGCCGGGGGGTCGATGGATGCAGGCCGCCTGCCTGGGCGGTGCCGGGGGTCGGCCGCGGGTATGGACGTCCTGCCCGCGGCGGCGGGCGGGCAGGG
>PUNI01000390.1 GCA_003551745.1 Paracoccaceae bacterium
GACGGCGTTCCGGGGCGCTGCCCGGGGGATGCGGGACATCGCTGCCCCTCCGGAACGGGGACGGAGGGGCGGGAAGAACCGGGGGGCGGGAAAAACTGGACAGACGGCATCTCGCCGGGAAAGATGGAGGACGCTATCAACGGCCCCAGGTGTTGACCAGTGTCTTTGCGACAGCCGTCACGCATCATGCAGCTGATGCTGGGGATGCGATCAGCCTCCGGGGCCGTTGGGTATGAGGGAGGCGCGGACAGCAAACCGCAGCAGGGAAAGGACACCGGGGGCAGGCGCGGCAAGGGAGGGCGCGCATGATCGGATACCGCCGCATCGCAGTGGTCCTGGCCGTGGCCGGGCTGTCCGCCACCGCCGGCGCCGCCCTGTGGGACCGCCACCGCCCCGCTCCGCCCAAGACGCTGGTGATGCTGTCGGCCTGCGGGCTGGTCCCCGCCCCCGAGCCGGTCGCGCTGCCGCTGGCGAGCCTCCTGGCCGAGGACGCGCCGGGGCTGGCGGCGGGCCTGTCGCTGGGGCCGATCCTGCACCCGGGCCTCGACGCCCCGCTCTGGGTCCGGTTCGAGGCCCGCGAGATTGACGGGGATACAGGCGACGGCGACCCCGCCAGGTCTCCGGACCTGCGGCCCCACATGCAGGCCGCCCGTGTGGGCGGATCCCCCGAGGATGCGGCGGAGGGGCCGTTGGACGGCGCCGTTCTGGTGATCCCGCTGGCCCGCGACCGGCTGCCCGACGCGATCCGGCTGGGCTGCCGGCACGGCCATGTGGCCGAGGTTCGCCACCGGCATGGCGACGACTGGCACCATCTGCCCGTGATCCCCGACCCCCGGGCCGCCCCCGGACGCCCGCCCGCCGCGGACACCCCCGAACAGGGTGCCGCCGGCACGATGGACGACTCCATGGAGGGGCGCCTGGACGGACGCCCCGAGGGAGGGGCGCGCGCGACCCCCGACGACAGCGCGGACCGGGCCGCCGACCTGCTCGCACAGCCCGGCCCGGACAGGGGCAGCCCGGCTCCCGGCGCTTCCCCGGGCGGGCCCGTGACCCTGGCCGGGGACTGACCGCGCACCACGGAAGACCGTGCCGGGGCCACGACGCCGCGGCCGCCGCGCGTCCCTGCCCCGCCGCTCCGGGTCCGCAGACCGCTGTCCGGGGGCCCCGGCCTGCCGGTCCTGCCCGCCGATCCCAGGTCTCTTGTACCAACGGCCCCGGGTGCTGGCGGGTGTCCCTGGGCCGGCCGTCGCCGTCGATGCGGCGGATGCACATGCCGAGGTCACCCTCCGGGGCCGTTGGTGGTATCCCGGCCCGCCGGCCCCTGCCGGCCGATCTCCGCCGGTCGGATGCGGCCCGCGAAACGCTGCCCGGCGTCCCCAGACCCCTGCCGTCGGCGCGCCCTGTGCGGCGCCCCGCGCCTCCGCCCGCGGGGTACGATTTTCCGGGCCGGGGGCGGATGAAACGCTGAGGTCACGCGTAATTTTCCAGAAGTGACGCTGCTGTCCCCGGACGGCGGCGGCCGGCCGGGGCGCACCCCCGACGGCGTGCGGACATGGCAGCCCGTGCGCCCGACCGGTCCGATCAGCCACCGCTGCCGGAGACGCCTGCATGCGCCTGCGCGCCCGATACCGCCTTGCCTGGCCACAACCGGCCCCACATCTAGACCGGCTCGAGGGGCCGGACCGGGCCGGCCCTCCCGGGGCCGGTGGCCGCGGGCGGTGAAAGGTCTCGATGCTTGACCGTGTGCACATGACCCATGCGCCGGCGCCCCAGCGCGCACAGGACACGGGACCGGCCGATCCGGAGCCGGCCGTCCCGCTGCGCCTGCCCGGACCCCAACCCGGACCCCAACCCGGACGCCCCGCGCCCGGTCGTCGGCGCAGCCGGCCCGGGGCCCGGCTGGGACCTGCGAAGCGGCGCGTCCGGCCCGGCCGGGCCGCCGGCGCGGGCCTCGCGGCGGCCGCCATCTGGGCCGCGATGACCGGCCCCGGCTACTGGAGCGATCCGGCCGGCTGGATCATCGGCGCGGCGGCGGTTGCGGTGGTGGCCGCCCTGGCCGGGATCGCCTCCGGCCCCGTCTCTGGCCCCGTCTCTGGCGCCACCTCTGGCGCCACCTCTGGCACCGACCCCAACTCCGGCCGCGCCGCACCGGGGCCGGCGCCGGCGGCCCCGCGGCGGCGGCTGTCGCTGACGGGGGCGCTGCGGCTGTCGGGATGGTTCGCGGTGCAGGCGCTGCGCGGGGCGGTGGATGTGGCCGGCCGCGCGCTGGCCCCCGGCCTGCCGGTGGCGCCGGGCTGGACCCGCTACCCGCTGCGCCTGCCGCCTGGCGCGCCGCGGCTGGTGATGGCCAATGCCATCACGCTGCTGCCCGGCACGCTGACGGCCGAGCTGATCGAGGGCGGGCCGGAGAGCGACCACCTGATCGTCCATCTGCTGGATGCGCGCGTCGATCCCGCCCCCGATCTGGCCGCGCTGGAGGCGCGGGTGCGCGGGCTGTTCGCCCTGCCGCCCGATCCGGCGCCCCATCCGGCCCCTGCTCCGCCCGCCCTGCGCTCCGACGCGCCGTCCCCCCACACACCGTCCCCCCCCGCGCCGCTGGCCCTGCCCCGACCGAAGGACATGCCATGACCCTCGCAGACCTCCTGCCCCGCTTCGACGGTGGCCCGCTCCTGTCCGTGCCGTCCACCGCGGCCGGGCTGGGACTGCTGATGCTGGTGCTGCTGGCCACGCTGCTGGCGGGGCTGTGGCGGGTGCTGCGCGGCCCCTCGGCGGCCGACCGGATGCTGGCCGCGCAGCTGTTCGGCACCACCGGAGTGGCGATCCTGGTGCTGCTGGCGCTGGCCAGCGGCAGTGGCCCGCTGCTGGACGTGGCGCTGACGCTGGCGGTGCTGGCGGCGGTGTCGGTGGTGGCCTTCGTGGCCTCGGCCGGGCCCGGTGGTGGTAGGGGGCAGTCATGAACATCGGCGCGATGACGCTGGCCGAGGCCGCGGGCCTGGGGCTGATGGCGCTGGGGGCGGGGTTCTTCATCGCCGGCACCGTGGGGATGCTGCGCTTTCCCGACGCGGTCAGCCGGCTGCATGCGCTGACCAAGGCCGACACGCTGGGGCTGGGGCTGGTGGTGCTGGGCGCCATGGTGATGGCCGCCACCCCGGGTGCTGTGCTGCGGCTGGGGCTGATCTGGATCTGCGTGGCGCTGGCCGGTGCGCTGGGGGCGCAGCTGATCGCGGCCTTCGTGCGCCGCAGCGGCGACGGCAGCGGGGAATGACGGGCATGGATCCCATGGTGATCTTCGACGCAGGGCTCGCGCTGGCGCTGGTGGCGCTGTCCTGGGCGGTGCTGGCCTCGGCCGACCGGTTCGCCTCGGTGGTGCTGTTCATCGTGCTGGGGCTGATGGTGGCGCTGGCCTGGGTGCGGCTGGGCGCGCCCGACGTGGCGCTGGCCGAGGCCGCCATCGGCGCGGGCGTCACCGGGGCGCTGCTGCTGGCAACCCTGCGCCACCTGCGCGGCCAGCCCGAGGCCCCGCCCTCCCCCGCCCCGGTCCGCTGGGCCGTGGGCGGCATGGTCGCGGCCGTCACCGCCGCGCTCGCCGCGGTGGTGGTGGCGCTGGTCGCGGCGCCGCGGCCCGAGGGGCTGGCCGGGGCCGTGGCCGACAATCTGGCCATGAGCGGGGTGGAACACCCCGTGACGGCGGTGCTTCTGAACTTCCGCGCCCATGACACGCTGATGGAGGTGGTGGTGCTGCTGGTCGCCGTGGTGGTGGTCTGGGCCATCGACCGTGGCCTCGCGCCGGCGCATGCGCCGCAGGGGCCGCTGGTGGATCTGGGCCCGGTGCAGGACGGCTTTGCCCGGCTGGCGCTGCCGGCGGCGGTGCTGCTGGGGGCCTATCTGCTGTGGGCAGGCGCCCATGCGCCCGGTGGCGCCTTCCAGGGCGGCGCGGTGCTGGCGGCGGTGGGGATCCTGGCGATCCTGGCGGGACGCTGGCGCCCCGAGCCGCGCCACCGCGCCTGGGCGCGGGCCGCCTTCGGGCTGGGGGCCACGGTCTTCGTGCTGGTGGCGCTGGGGGTCGGGCTGGGGCCGCGGGTGGCCTATGAATATCCGCTGACGCTGGCGAAACCGCTGATCCTGACCATCGAGGCGGCGGTGACGCTGTCCATCGCCGCCACGCTGGCCGCGCTGTTCTTCGGCCGCGAGCCCGCGGGGCTGACAGTGCCCAATACGGTGCCCAATACGGTGCCCAGCACGGCCCGGGGGGGACGGCCATGACCGCGCCGGGGCCCGATCTGATCTATGGCCTGGCGGGGCTGGGGATGTTCGCCATGGGGCTCTATGTCGCCATGACCGGGACGGAGGCGCTGCGCCGGGTGCTGGCGCTGAAGATCTGCGCCATCGGGGCGTCCTTCCTGCTGATCGTGGCGGCCTGGCGCGCGACCCCGGACGGCATCGACGCGGTGCCCCATGCGCTGGTGATCACCGGCATCGTGGTGATGGTCTCGGCCATGGCGGTGGCGCTGGCGCTGATCCGGCGCATCCGCGCGCTGGAGGACGCCCATGCGGCGGCGGGCACCCCGGCCGCCCCGCCCCGCCCCGCGCCCCGCAGGCGCACCCGCCCGCAGCAGGGAACCCCCCGATGACCGGCGTGCTGACAGGCTTCGTGACCGAGCTCACCACTGGCCCGGGCGGCGGGATCGCGCCCCTGCTGCTGCACTGGGAGGTGGTGGCGATCATGGCGCCGCTGCTGGGCGCGCTGGCGGGGCTGATGCTGCCGCGCCTGGCCGCGGGGCTGGGCATGGTCGCGGTGGCCGTCACCACCCTGGCGGTGGCGGCACTGGCCTGGGCGGTGATGGCCCATGGCGCGCGCATGGTGCCGCTGGGGGGCTGGGGCGCGCCGCTGGGGATCGACCTGCGCACCGACGGGCTGGCGGTGGCGATGCTGGCGATGACCGCGGGGGTGGGGCTGTGCATCAGCCTATCGGCGCTGGCGGGCGGCGCGGGCGAGCTGGGGCGCGCGCGCAGCTTCTGGCCGCTGTGGTGCCTGCTGCTGGCGGGGCTGAACGGGGCGTATCTGTCGACCGACCTGTTCAACCTCTATGTCATGCTCGAGGTGATCTCGCTGGCGGCCGTGGGGCTGACGGTGCTGGGCGGCGGCGTGAGGGCCATGCGCGCGGGGTTCGAATACCTCATGGCCAGCATGCTGGGCGCGCTTCTGTTCCTGATGGCGGTGGGCTTCGTCTATCTGCGCTTCGGCCGGCTGGACCTGATGGGGCTCGCGGACCTCGTGACCCCCGGCGACCCGGCCATGGCGGCGGTGCTGGCGCTGATGCTTGTGGGGCTGGCGCTGAAGACCGCGCTGTTTCCGCTGCATTGGTGGCTGCCGGCGGCGCATGCCAATGCCACCGCGCCAGCCTCGGCGCTGCTGTCGGCGCTGGTGGTGAAGGTGTCGCTCTATATCGTGCTGCGGTTCGCGCAGTATCTGGTGCCGCCCACCGAAGGATTGGTGCTGCTGGTGGGGCTCGCGGGCGGGGCGGCGATGATCTGGGGCGGTATCCAGGCGCTGCGGGCGGACCGCCTGAAGCTGCTGGTCGCCTGGTCCACCGTGTCCCAGATCGGGCTGATCTTCGTGGCCTTCGCCCGCGCAGGCGCCGACGGCACCGCGGACAGCTGGAAGGCCGCGGCGATGCTGATGCTGGCCCATGCCGTGGCCAAGGCCGCGATGTTCCTGGCAGCAGGCCGCATCAAGGCCGAGGTCGGCCATGACGAGATCGCGCGCCTCGACCGCAGCGCGGTGCGCCCGACGCTGGCGCAGTTCACATTCGCGCTCGCGGCGATCAGCCTGATCGGGCTGCCGCCCAGCGTGGGCTTCGCCGGCAAGTGGCTGCTGATGGAAGGCGCGCTGGCGGCGGGCTACTGGCACTGGGTGGCGCTGACATTTCTTGGAACGCTGATCAGTGTGGCGGTGTTCTCCCGGGTGATGGTGCCATTCCTGCGCTTCGACCGGCAAACCGCCCCTGTGGGCGAGCATCAGGGCTGGGCGCTGGCCGACGC
>PUNI01000360.1 GCA_003551745.1 Paracoccaceae bacterium
CTGCGACCGCGCGCAGATCCGCCCCCGCCAGCGCCGGCAGCGTCGCCCCCGCCTCCAGCACCGCCGCCGGCAGGTTTCCGTCCAGCACCACCGGCCCCGCCCAGCGCGCCGGCAGCCGCCCGTCCTCCAACGGGGCCAGCAGCGCCGGCCCCGCCGCCTCCAGCGTCGCGGCATCGGCGACGGCCGCGACGAGGCCGCTGGCATCCTCCAGCGCCACATAGCGATCGGTCGGCCCCGCCCCGCGGTGCAGCCAGCCCGGATCGAGCCCCGCCGCGGCACAGGCCGCGACCAGCGCCCTGCCCGCGTCATCCGCGCCCACCGCCGCCAGCAGGGCCGGTCGCCAGCCCCGCCCGGCCAGCGCCCGCGCGATATTGAAGGCGACACCCCCCGGCCGGCGCACCACCCGGCCGGGCCGGTCGTCCCCGCGGGAAAGCCGACCCCCGGCCCGGGCGATCAGATCCCAGTGCAGCGCACCGATGCAGAGGATGTCGGGCCGGGCCATGCCGCCTGATCGCCCGGACGCAGGGCGCAGGCAAGGGCCGGGTTGCGACACCGGCGCCGGGCTGGCAGGCTGCCAGGGACCGAAAGGCAACCATGCGCTTGAGCCTCCGCCCCGCTCGCCGCGACGACGCCGATCTGCTGGCCCGGATCATCGATATGGCCGGCGAGGGGCTGCCGCGCAGCCTCTGGGCGGAGATCGGCGGCCCGGGCGCCGATGTCTGGGCGATCGGGCGGGCCCGCGCGCAGCGCGACAGCGGCGGCTTCTCCTGGCGCAACGCGGTGGTGGCCGAGCTCGACGGCCGGGCCGCGGGCGCCATCGTCACCTATCTGACCGACAGCGCGCCGGAGCAGCCCGATGCCGATACGCCCCCGGTTTTCGTGCCGTTGATGGAGCTCGAGACGCTGGCCCCGCGCACGCGCTACATCAACGCCGTGGCGGTGCTGCCCGAGGCGCGGCGCCACGGCGTGGCCCAAGCGCTGATGGCCGCACCGGCGCCGGGGCCGCGAGGCACCAGCCTGATCGTCACCGACACCAATGCCGCGGCCCGCGCCCTCTATGCCCGGCTCGGCTTCGTGGAGGCCGCGCGCCGGCCGGTGGTGGCCGGCAGCTGGCAGACCCCGGCGCGCGATTGGGTGCTGATGACACGCAGCCCCTGACCGCCGCTGCCGACCCCTTGCCAAGCAGGGGGAAAGCCGGTAACGGCACGCTCACTTCACAGGCGGGGCAGGGGCCGGCGCGGGAGACATCCGCGCATGGTCCACCGGTTGGGCGCAAGCCCTGACGCTTCGCCGAGGCGCAAACCGGAAAGGACAGGACATGGCGCTTCCCGAATTCTCGCTGCGCCAGCTTCTCGAGGCTGGCGTTCACTACGGCCACCAGACCCAGCGCTGGAACCCGCGCATGGGGCCGTTCATCTATGGCGACCGCAACGGCATCCACATCATCGACCTGACGCAGACGGTGCCGATGCTGGATGCCGCGCTCAACGTGATCCGCGAGACGGTGGCCAAGAACGGGCGCATCCTCTTCGTGGGCACCAAGCGGCAGGCACAGCGGCCGATTGCCGAGGCGGCCGAAAAATCGGCGCAATTCTACATGAACCACCGCTGGCTGGGTGGTACGCTGACCAACTGGAAGACGGTCAGCCAGTCGATCGCGCGGCTGAAGGCACTCGACGAGCAGCTGGAACGGGGCGCCGAGGGGATGACCAAGAAGGAGCGCCTCGGGATGGAGCGCGAGCAGGCCAAGCTGCAGGCGAGCCTCGGCGGGATCCGCGAGATGGGCGGGCTGCCCGACCTTCTGTTCGTGATCGACGTGAACAAGGAGGATCTGGCGGTGCTGGAGGCGCGCAAGCTGGGTATCCCGGTGGTGGCTGTCGTCGATACCAACTGCTCGCCCGACGGCGTGGACTACATCATCCCCGGCAACGACGATGCGGCCCGGGCCATCGCGCTCTACTGCGATCTGGCCGCGCGCGCCGCGCTCGACGGGATGACCGCGCAGATGGGTGCCGCCGGCGTCGACCTCGGCGCGCTCGACGAGGCGCCCACCGAGGAGCTTCTGGCGGAAGCCGACGCGGCCTCTGCCGCGCCTGCCGCCGCGCCCGAGGGCGAGGCCGCCACCGAGAAGTAAGGCCCCCGCACATCGCCTGCGCGGCGTGTCGCGCGGCGGTGTCGTGGAGCCGTCACCGGACGGGGGCACACCCCGTCCCGTGGTTTCATTTCCGTTAGATCAGGAGAGCCGAGCCATGGCGATCACTGCAAGCATGGTCAAGCAACTGCGCGACACCACAGGCGCCGGAATGATGGACGCCAAGAAGGCACTGACCGAGACCGCGGGCGATATCGAGGCCGCGGTGGACTGGCTGCGCACCAAGGGCCTGGCGAAGGCCGCCAAGAAGTCGGGCCGCACCGCCGCCGAAGGGCTCGTGGGTGTGGCCGTCTCTGGCGGCCGCGGGGTCGTCGTCGAGCTCAATTCCGAGACTGACTTCGTGGCCAAGAACGCCGAGTTCCAGGCGCTCGTGGGCAAGATCGCGCAGGCCGCCCTCGGCGCTGCCGACCTCGAGTCGCTGAAGGCCACGGAGATCGACGGAAAGACCGTCGACACCCATGTCACCGAGGCGATCGCCCGTATCGGCGAGAACATGACGCTGCGCCGCATGGCCGCGCTGGAGGGCGAGACGGTCGTCAGCTACATCCACAACGCCGCCGGCGAAGGCCTCGGCAAGATCGGCGTTCTGGTGGCGCTGAGCGGTGCGGATACCGGCATCGGCAAGCAGGTCGCCATGCATGTGGCCGCCACCGCCCCGGCGTCGCTGGGTGAGGCCGATCTCGACCCGGCCCTCGTCGAGCGCGAGAAGGCCGTGCTGACCGAGCAAGCCCGCGACTCCGGCAAGCCCGAGGCGGTGATCGAGAAGATGATCGAGGGGCGGATGAAGAAGTTCTTCGAGGAGGTCACGCTGCTCGGCCAGAAATTCGTCATCAACCCGGACCTGACCGTGGCACAGGCGGCAAAGGAGGCCGGCGTCGAGATCACCGGTTTCGTGCGCCTCGCCGTGGGCGAGGGGGTGGAAAAGGAAGCCGAGGATTTCGCGGCCGAGGTTGCAAAGACGCTCGGCCACTGACGCGCACCGCCCAGCACCTTGCGAAACAAAGACGGCGCGACGGTAACCCGCCGCGCCGTTTGCCGAAGGACAGATGCTGTTGGGGTTACATCGTCCCCGGCGATCTGCCTGCCGCACGTGCGGAACATGCACACGCACGGCAGGGCGACGATGCCGCATGGCCCCGAATATCGTGGATGCCACCCGACCCGCCCCGTTCCCTGGCCAAAGCCACCACTCACGGAACGACATTTTATTACCCGGAGCCGACTCGGCGCGGTAGTCTGGAAACCCTTACCTTCGCGAGAAAAATCACTCGTGCCGAGGGGTTTTCCGCCGCGCCACCGAGAAGTCGAGGCGCAGGATCTGGTTGCGCACGGTTGCCTTCATCAGCGCCTCGGCGGTGGTTTCCGCCCCGAGCCTTTCGCGCGCCAGCCGCAGATGCTTCTCGACGGTGGCCACCGTCACGTTCATCAGGATGGCGATATCGCGGGTCGACTTGCCGGCACTGACCCATTCCAGCACCTCGCGTTGGCGCGGGCTGAGCGCGGCACCCTCGGGCTCATGGGGCAAGGTGCAGACCCGCAGGTGCAGGGCCTTGTTCAACACCCGGATGGTCTGCCCGTGGCGGGCCCAGACCCTGTCAACCGCATCCTGGTCGAGCTCGATCCTGGCGCAGAGCCCGATGCCCGCCCGTCCGTTGGCCGTCAGCGGGCCAAGATCGATGCTGTAGCCGGCGAGCATGCCGTAGGAACGGCGAAACGCAAAGGCCCGGGCCTCGCTTGCCGACATCGTTTCCGTGGGGGGCGTGTGCCAGGGCATGCAGTCCAAGCCCTCGGCCTCGGCCCGCGACAGGAAATAGGGCAACCGCCAGTGGCCCTGCCGAAGATATTCCGTGATGTAGCCCTCGGGAACGTTGTGGAGAACGAGGCAGTCCTCCAGGGCGCCGAAGCTGCGGGAGAGCGGCGAGTAGATGTAGACGAGCCGGTCAAAGCCATAGCGCCGCATGATGTCGGTGTGCAGCGACCATGCCTTCGCGATCGACTCGGCGGCAAAGAGACGTGCGAGGTGGTCGACCACCTCGAACTCGGAGCGGATACCCGCCAGCGCGTCGCGAAACTCGCGTTCGCCGTCCATCCTCGTCCTTATGTTCGGCAGCGCAACGATGACATCATCCCGCCTGTGCCCTAAGCCTAGCCACAATGCGGGTGTTTCAAAAGGCAGAAAGAATCTTAGGGGGTGTTGCGTAAAACCTTACACCCGCATTCGCCAAGCGATCCGATGACTTCCCTGCCCGACCGCGATCTTTATTCTTGAATTCTTGTCTTTATAGCATCTTGCGCGTGAGTGGTTCCGTTTCCGGCCGCGTTGACGAAGTTGTCCCACACCGTGCCGGTGCAGAGGTCGCTGGCGTGGCCGGCGGCCCGCGAGAGGTCAAGAAGGTCCGTGCGGCGGCGCACCGGACCAGGGCGTCAAGCTTGGCGGACATCAGGGGCGAACGCCCTGCATTCGCGTGAGCCCGCGATCGATCTCGATCGGGTTCAGGCGTGTTTGCAGGCTGGCAGGATCAAGAACCACGCGCCGGACCCTTTCAGGATTGCTGCTGCGGCTGAACGAGGGGGGCGGTCACGCGGGTTTCCGGTGGCGACTGCGGGGGGTATAGCGCCAGAGCAGCACGGGAACGCAAGATGCAGGACAGCGGGGCCTTCCGGCCGGACGTGGCCATCGTGGGCGGCGGGGTGATGGGGGCCGCGGCCGCATTCTGGCTGACCCGGATGCAGCCGGGGTTGCGCGTGATGGTGCTGGAGGCCGACCCGACCCATGCCCGGGCCGCCACCGCCCTGTCGGTCGCCTCCATCCGGCAGCAGTTCACCAACCCGGTGAACGTGGCGATCTCGCAGTTCGGGCTGCAGGTGATCCGCGACTTTCCGGCAGTGGTCGGCAGTGACGGCGTTGGCTCGCTGGCGCTGCGCGAGAACGGCTATCTTTTCCTTGCGGGCTCCGCCGAGGCGGAGGCCGAGATGCGCCGGGCGGCGGCGATGCAGCGCAGGATGGGCGCCGCGACCGAGATCCTCGACGCGGCGGCGCTCGCCGCGCGCTTTCCGTGGCTTGCGCTGGAGGGCGTCCGGCTTGGCAGCTTCGGCCCCGAGGGCGAGGGCTGGTTCGACAACATGGGTCTGCTGGCCGGCTTCCGCGCCGCGGCCCGGGCGCGGGGCGCGATCTGGCGCCGGGGCAGGGTGGTCGCGCTGGAGGCGGCCGGCGGAAGGGTGAGGGGCCTGCGTCTGGGTGACGGCACGCGGCTGTCGGCCGGGGCGGTGGTGCTCGCCGCCGGCACCTGGGCCGCCGGCCTTCTGCGCTCTCTGGGTGAGGATTGGCCGGTAGAGCCTCGCAAGCGCACCGTTTTCCTGATCGATGCACCCGATGCCCGGCATCCCGACGCGCCGCTTCTCGTCGACCACACCGGCTTCTACCTGCGGCCCGAAGGGCGGCACTGGATCACGGCCACGGTGCCCCAGCACGATCCCGCGGCCGATCCGGAGGATTTCGAGCCCCGTCTGGAGGAGTTCGAAGCGGTGATCTGGCCCCGGCTCTACGCGCGGGCGCCGGAGTTCGCGGCCGTCAAGGTGATCCGGGCCTGGGCGGGCCAGTACGACTTCAACACGCTCGACCAGAACGCGATCGTCGGCCCGCATCCCGCCTGGCCGGGGCTCTACGTGCTCAGCGGCTTCTCCGGCCACGGGCTCCAGCAGGCGCCCGCGATGGGGCGCGGCCTGGCCGAGGTGCTGCTGACGGGCGGCTACCGGACACTCGATTTGTCGGAACTCGGGGTCGAACGCATCCTCGCCGGCCGGCCCTTCGCCGAGGGCGCCGTCGTCTGACGCGCCGCACCCACGCGGCTGCGCACTACTGGGCGGCGCGGGCGTCCGCGA
>PUNI01000608.1 GCA_003551745.1 Paracoccaceae bacterium
ATAGACCGGGCAGGTGTTCATGCAGGCGCCGCAGCGGATGCATTTCAGGCTGGTCCAGAACTGCTCCATCCCCAGCCGCGCCGACCGGCCGTTGTCGACCAGCACGATGTGCATCCGCCCGCCCTTGCGCGGGCCCCGGAAATGCGAGGTGTACTGGGTCATCGGCGAGCCGAGCGCCGAGCGCGACAGGAGCCGGATGAAGACCCCGAGATCGGCCATGCGCGGAATGATCTTCTCGACCCCGATCGACGCGATGTGCAGCGGCGGCACATTGGCCGACAGATCGGCATTGCCCTCGTTGGTGCAGACGACGAAGGAGCCGGTCTCGGCCACGGCGAAGTTCGCCCCGGTCATGCCGGCATCGGCGCCGAGGATCAGCGGCCGCGTCTTCTGCCGCTGCTGTTCGGCGAGGTAGTTGGCGTCCCAGTTGTCGGGGTCGGTGCCGAGCTTCTCGGCGAAGAGACGGGCCACGTCCGCCCGCAGCTTGTGCGTGGCTGGTACGACGATGTGGCTGGGGGCTTCGTTGTCCAGCTGCTGGATGCGCTCGCCGAGGTCGGTCTCGACGATCTCGATGCCCTTGCCCTGCAGATAGTGGCGCAGGCCGGTCTCCTCCGTGAGCATCGACTTGGACTTGATCAGGCTCTTGACGCCATGATCGGCCAGCAACCCGTAGACGATCTCGTTGTGCGCCGCGCCGGTCTCGGCCCAGTGGACGTAGATGCCGTTGGCCTTGGCCTGCGCCTCGAACTGCTCGAGGTACTCGGGCAGGTTCGCCAGCGCATGCTGCTTGATCGCCGAGGCGAGCGCGCGCAGCTCCTCCCACTCCGGGATCGCATGCATCTGCCGGTCGCGCTTCTGGCGCAGGTCCCACAGGCGCTCGTCGTGCATCTTCTCGTGCGCGGTGGCCGCGATGAAGCGGCGCGCCGCCTCGTCGTGGTCGATCGGGTCATGCCCGTGCTCGACCGCCCCGCGCGGCTGCGGCTCCGGGGGTGTGGCCGGCTGTTCGGGGGCCAGCGCGCGCGAGGAAGCGCCGGAATGAACGAGCCGGCTGCCGTCCTCGTGCTGCGCGCTCTGGCCATCGGCGCCGTGCAGATCGCGGTGCAGCAGATCGTGCAGCGCGTGGCCGCGTCCTGAGGGCTTGTCGGGCTTGCGGCTCATGCGCGGGCTCCGTTCAGGACTTCGGCGATGTGGCGGAACTTCAGCGGCAGGCCGAGCCGGCTGGCGCAGCCTTTCTGGTGCAGCATGCAGGAGCTGTCGGCCGAGACGACGTAGTCGGCGCCGCTCTGGGCATGATCGCGCACCTTGTCGTGCCCCATCTTGACCGACACCGCAGGCTCGAACACCGAGAAGGTGCCGCCGAAGCCGCAGCATTCGTCCGGGCGCGCCCGCTCGACAATCTCGATGCCCTTCACCTTGCGCAACAGGTCGAGCGGCTTGGAGAAGGGGGCCTCTCGCAGCTCCGACATCGAGGCGTGGCGGATACCCCTAAGCGCGTTGCAGTTGTTGTGATAGCTGACCTTGTGGGGAAACTCGGCCCAGGGGAAGGCATCGACCTTGAGCACGTCGTGCAGGAACTCCACCAGCTCGAAGGTGCGTTCGCGGACCGCACGCACCTCCTCGGTCTGTTCCACCGCGGTCATGTTGCAGCGCACCTGATGCGCGCAGGACCCCGAAGGAACAACGATATAGTCGCAGTCGGCGAAGGTGCGGGCGAAATGGGCCTCGGTCGCGGCGGCCTCGGCGTGGCAGCCAGCGTTGACCATGGGCTGGCCGCAGCAGGTCTGATCCTGCGGATAGTCGGGGTCGATGCCGAAGCGGCGCAACAACTCCAGCGTGGCGATGCCGACCTGCGGCTCGAAGACGTCGATGTAGCAGGGAATGAAGAGCGAGACGCGCATCGGAGAGACCTCCCTTTCCAGGCCGGGCGGTCACCCGCCCGCGCGCCCCGAAGCGGGCGGGGCCCGGCGACGGCGCTGCGCGCGGGGGATGATCCCGGGCTCCGGATCAGTACTCCGCGGCCTGGCGAACCTTGCCGCGGAACAGGACATAGACGCTGATCGTGTAGATCAGCACGACCGGGAAGGCAACGAGGCCCGCCCCCCAGAACATGAAGGTCAGCGAGGCGGCTGGCGCCGCGGCCTGCTCGACGGTCAGCGAGAACGGGATCATGTAGGGCCAGAAGGTCGTCACCAGCATCAGATAGGCGAAGGTCACGATCGTCGCACTGGCGGCGAAGGGCACCCAGTCCGACTGCCGGGTCAGGGTGCTGACGAACAGCGCCACGGCCGCGAACAGGACCCATTGCGGCAACACGAACAGAAGCTGGGTATCCGTCCAGCGCTGCATGATGCGGGGATCGCTGTTCACCGCATAGAGGAAGGTCACCACCACGAAGAACAGCACCGCCACCAGCAGCCAGTTGAGCAGGCCGTAGGCACGGGCGCGCACATGCCCCTCGGTCTTCATCACCAGCCAGCTCGCACCCAGAAGCGCATAGGTGATGACGAGGCCGATGCCGCAGAGGACGGAGAAGAAGCTCAACCACTCGAACGGCCCGCCCGCATACTGACCGTCGACAACCGGGATCTGCCGCACGAGGGTTCCGATGGCCGCCCCCTGCACGAAGGCCACGATGATCGAGCCCAGCCAGAAGCCGGTATCCCAGAGCCACCGCATCCGCACCGTGCGATAGCGGAACTCGAAGGCCACGCCCCGGAACACCAGCGCCAGCAGAAGCAGCGCGATGGGCAGGTAGAAGGCGGGCAGGAACACCGCGTAGATCACCGGAAACGCCCCGAAGAGACCGGCGCCGACCAAGATCAGCCAGGTCTCGTTGCCGTCCCAGACCGGCGCGATCGAGGACATCATCACCCGGCGGTCCTCCTCCTGCGAGGCGAAGCCGAAGAGGATGCCGACGCCTAGGTCGAAGCCGTCGAGCAGGACATAGGCCAGGATCGCAAAGCCGATGATGGCGGCCCAGATGACCGGGAGAAGGGCAGGATCCATGGCCTATTTCTCCGGGCTGCTGGTGATCCGCGGCATGTTCGCCGCAGCCCCCCGGCGCACCAGGGTCGCCTCGCTGCCGGTGACCGTGTCCGGCGCGTCGGCGGCCGCGAAGGGACGCTTCGCGGTGCCGGTCGGGACCTCCCCGGTCGGCTCGGAAGGCGGGCCGCGATGGAGCAGCTTGTAGATGTAGTAGAAGCCGAAGGAGAACACGATGATGTAGACCACGGCATAGGCGATCAGCGTGGTCAGCACCTCGATCCCGGTGACGCTGGGCGTGTGGGCGTCGGCGGTGCGCAACAGCCCGAACACCACCCAGGGCTGGCGCCCGACCTCGGCGGTGTACCAGCCGGTGATGATGGCGACGAAGCCCGAGGGGAACCACAGGAACGTTGGCCACAGGAACCACGGCCGCGAATAGAGCTTGCCGCGTGCCCAGAGCACCATGCCGGTCCAGGAGATGACGAGCATGACAAGGCCCAACCCCACCATGATCCGGAACCCGTAGAAGGGGATCAGGAAGGGCGGCCGATCCTCGCGCGGGATGGTGACGATGCCGGGCTCCTCGGCGGTGAAGGTGCCGTCGTCGATGAAGCTGCCGAGCTTGGGGATCGCGATCTCGAAGATGTTGCGCTCGTTCTCCACATCGGGCCAGGCGATCAGAACCAGGCGCGCGGGCTGTTCGGTCTGCCAGCGCCCTTCCAGCATGACGAACTTCGACAGCTGGTGCTCGCGCGTGTATTCGCCGTTCAGGTGCCCGATGGCCAGCTGGAACGGGATGATCACCGCCACCAGCGAAAGGCCCCAGCGCATGAAGAGCCGTCCTTCGGGCTCGTGCACCTTGCGCAGCAGATACCAGGCGCCCGTGGCCGCGACGACCGTTCCGGTGGTGATGTAGGCGGCGAGGATCTGGTGCGCCCAGCGGATGTGGAAGACGTAGCTGCCCAGGATGGTCGCCCAGCTGGTCGGCTCGAACCGTCCGTCGACGATCTCATGGCCCACCGGCACCTGCATCCAGCTGTTGTTGGCGATGATCCAGAACGAGGACAGGGTGGTGCCGAGCGCCACCATCGCGCAGGAAAAGAGGTAGAAGCCCGGCGACACGCGGTTGCGGCCGAAGAGCATAACCCCGAAGAAGGTGGCCTCGAGGATGAAGGCGGTGAAGGCCTCGTATCCCAGCAGCGGCCCCTGGATCGCGCCGGTCACCTCGGACAGCACGCTCCAGTTGGTGCCGAACTGGAAGGCCATGATGATCCCGCTGACCACCCCCATGCCGAAGGACACGGCGAAGACCTTCAGCCAGAAGTCGAAGACGCGCCGATAGATGGGGTTCTTCGTGCGCATCCACATCGCCTCGATCACCGTGAGCCAGGCGGCGAGGCCGATGGTGAAGGACGGGAAGATGATGTGAAAGGTGATCAGAAACGCGAACTGGATCCGCGACAACAGGATCGGATCAAGCTCCATGGCCTACTCCTTCAGGGTTCAGGGAGCCGTGGGGCCGGAAAAAGGGGCCGGTCCGGCTCGGGCAGGAGACGGCCTACCCAAATGCGAAATGCCTCGACAATCTCTGCCTGGGATTCTGTGTCGTTAACCCTAGACATGCCTGACGCGAGCCGTCAATCGGGAACGCATGGCCCGGGAGAGTTCCGTCTTGCAGAAAAATCAGTGCCATGACGAAAGCACCCGGCCGGCCGCGCCGACGCGGCCGGCCGGGTTTGTGGCCGGTGCTGTCGGCGCGTCGCGCGCCGTCAGACCGCCTCGACGGGGCAGTATACCGGCCACCAGGCCGCGGTGCGCACGATCTCGGTGAGGGTGTCGGGATCGACGCTGGAAAGGCCCTGCTCGACGGCGGTGCGGGCGACATTGATGGCCACCACGCTCGACGTCACCCGCAGATCGGCGTTCGACGGCAGAAGCGACGCGCCCGGCGAGGCGTCGGTGGCCTGCGCGGCCACCGCCTCGGCGGCTGCGAGCAGCATCTCGTCGCTGACCATCGAGGCGCGCGACACGATCACGCCGAAGCCCAAGCCCGGATAGAGCGCCGCGTTGTTGGCCTGGCCGATCCTGTAGGTAACCCCGCCCTGCACCACGTCGTCGAAGGGCGCGCCGGTGGCGACCAGGGCCTTTCCGTCCGTCCATTCCAGGATCTGCGCGGGCGTCGCCTCGTGCAGCACGGTGGGGTTCGACAGCGGAAAGATGATCGGCCGCGCAACATGCGAGGCCATCTCGCGCACGATCGCCTCGGTGAACATCTGCGGCTGGGTCGAGGTGCCGATAAGGATCGTCGGCTTCACCGCTGCCACCACCGTCGCGAGATCGATGATGCCGCCCTTCGCGGCCTCGGCCCGGCGCAGCGCCGCCATCTCTGGCCAGCGCGCCGCGGCGCTGGCCGAGACCTCGCAGGGCGTGCGGGGCATGCCCTGCACCTCGTCCATGGGCCGCGCATAGGGCTGCTGGAAGTCCAGCAGGCCGTCGCTCATCTCGGCGGTCAGCAGGCCCGGCAGATCGACCAGCCAGACCCGGCGCGTGGCCTCGTCCTGCGACAGGCCCTTGCGCACCATGTGGTCGCGGAGCTGGTCGGCGATCCCGACCCCGGCGGTGCCGGCGCCCAGCACCACCACGCGCTGCTCCGTCCACGAACTACCCGCACGCGCCACCGCGTTCAGCGCCGCCGACATCACGATCGCTCCGGTGCCCTGCATGTCGTCGTTGAAGGTGGGCAGATGGGCGCGATGCCGGTTCAGGATGCGCCGCGCATTGGTCGCGCCGAAATCTTCCCAGTGCAGCATGGCCTTGGGAAAGAGCTTGTGCGCCGCGGCCACGTAAGCGTCGATGAAGTCGTCATAGGCCTTCCCGCGGACGCGGCCGTGACGGTAGCCCACGTAAAGCGGATCGTTCAGCAGCTTCTCGTTGTCGGTGCCGACATCGAGGATCACGGGCACCACGCGGTGCGGATCGCCCCCGGCCGCGGCAGTGTAGACCGCGAGCTTGCCGATCG
>PUNI01000618.1 GCA_003551745.1 Paracoccaceae bacterium
CCTCCAGAGGCAGGAGCCGCGCCTCCAGCGCCGCTGCACCGGCCTCGATCTCGGTCATGCCGACGCCCTCCTCGGCCTCGAACGGCCCCGACCAGACCCGCCGCAGGTCCGAGACATGGCCGTGGCAACCGAGCGCCGCGCCGAGGTCGCGCGCGATCGCGCGCACGTAGCCGCCCTTGCCGCAGACCATCTCCAGCTCGACGTGATCGGCGTCGGGCCGGGCGATCATCTCGAGGCTTTCCACCCAGAGCGGCCGCGCCGCGAGTTCCGGCCGCTCGCCGTCGCGGGCCAGCGCATAGGCCCGCTCGCCGGCGACCTTGACGGCGGAGTATTGCGGCGGAACCTGCTGGATCTCGCCGCGAAAGGACCCCAGCGCCGCGGCGATCTCGGCATCGGCCGGGCGGGCGGCGGAGTCGGCGACCACCACGCCCTCGGCGTCGTCGGTGTCGGTGCCCTGGCCGAGCCGAACGGTGAAGCGATAGCACTTCAACGCGTCGGTGACATAGGGCACCGTCTTGGTCGCCTCTCCGAGCGCCACGGCCAGAACGCCGGTTGCCATCGGATCGAGCGTGCCGGCATGGCCGGCCTTCTGTGCGTCGAGCGCACGCCGCACGGCGTTCACCACCGCGGTGGAGGTGATACCTGCGGGCTTGTCCACGACCAGCCAGCCCGTGACCGCCCTGCCCCTGCGCCGCCGCGCCATCGCCCGCTCCTGCCCTGCGCGTCCGCCTGCTAGCCAAGCCTTCGGTGCGGGTCAACGCTGCCGGGGATCGGCCGGCACGACCATGCCGACGATGGGGCCCAGCTGCCGACCGAGATCCGAACGGCCCAGATCCGGCGCATGCAGGCGCGACACGTTGCCGTCGAAATAGAGCGCCTGCGGCACCTCGAGCGCGTCGCGAAAGAGCCGCGCGAAGGCGTCGAAGCTGACCGGCCGGTCGGAGATGGCGAAATGGGCCGTCTGCCCGTCGGCGCTGACGCCCACCCCGTTGCGGACGAAGCGCGAGGGCGAGTCGGGGATGAAACGCGGGTGCAGCGCCCCGTCGATCACCAGCATCGGCCCGGACTGCGTGGCATGCCGGCAGGGCTGCGGCTGGCCGGCGAAAGCGCGGCTCTCCATCACGGCAAAGCCGTCCGGCAGCACGCAGAAGACCCCGTTGGGGAGCATTCCGAAATTGCCGGGGCCAGCCGCGGTGACGACCGGGCGGCGTTCCGTGCCATGCTCGACATACAGCCCCACGGGGCTGCGGTCCGCGTGATACATGCCGGCGTTCATGGCGAAGGCGAGCGCTTCACCCTCCGAGGCGAGCGCGGCGGAAAGACGCCGGAATCCCCCGAAGACGCCTCCCTCGGGCGCGTCCAGCCAGAGCCGCACGTCGTCGCCCGCGGTGACGGTGCAGACGACATAGCCCTCGCCGTCGTGGCTCACCGCCCGGCAGGGCCCGGCCATGCCCGCCCCGGCGACCAGCACCGATACGAGGCTCAGCGCCAGCGCCATGCAGGCCCGGCGGCCTGCGTCAGTCGCGACCATCGTCGTCGGAGTCGCCGCCCGCCACGTCGCGCTGCACGGTCTCGTCGGCGAAGAGGCGGCGGGTTTCGTCCATCCGGTCGAACAGCTCATCGACGCGGAAGCGCAGTTCCGGGGTGAACTTCAGCGACAGCGCACGCCCGACGAGCCGGCGCAACTCGCCGCGGTTCCGGGCCAGCAGCGTCATCGCCTCGTCCACGCCAGAGCCGCCGAGCGGCATCACATAGGCGGTCGCGACCTTGAGGTCGGGCGAGGTGCGCACCTCGCCCACCGTGATCGACAGCCGGTTCAGCTCGGGGTCATGGATCTCGCCGCGGGCCAGCACATCGGCCAGGCGGCGGCGGATCAGCTCGCCCACGCGAAGCTGGCGCTGCGAGGGGCCGCCGCCCCCGGACTGACGGTCGCGGGCCATGCCGCGGCAGATAGGCACTGGCGCGCGTCTCCGCAAGCAGAGCTTTGCCAAGTCTGCCCGCGCAGGCTAGAGCTTGCCGCACGCGTGCCGCCAGCCAGGGAGACCGGGCATGACCGCGACGACCGGCGTTGCCGTGGCCGGGGCCTCGGGCCGGATGGGCCGGGCGCTGCTGCGCCTGCTGGAGGATCATCCGGCCCTGCATCTGGCCGCCTGTCTCGTGCGGGCGGATGACCCCTGGCTTGCCGGGCCGGCGCCCGACGCGCCGGCTGTGGCCATCACCGCCGATCCGGCCGCCGCGCTGGCCGGGGCGCGGGCGGTGATCGACTTCACGACCCCGGCGGCCTCGATCGCTTTGGCGCGCGCTGCGGGGGTCGGGGGCGCGGTGCATGTGATCGGCACCACAGGGTTTTCGGACGCGGAACTGACCGAGCTTGCCGCTGCCGGCGCCGGGGCGGTGACCGTCCGCGCCGGCAACATGAGCCTCGGCGTCAATCTGCTCGTGCAACTTGCGCGCCGGGCGGCCGCCGCGCTCGGCCCGGAGTTCGACATCGAGATCGTGGAGGCGCATCACCGCGCCAAGGTCGATGCGCCCTCGGGCACGGCCCTGATGCTGGGCGCGGCCGCCGCCGAGGGCCGCGGCCTGCAGCTTGCCGAGGTGGCCGACCGCGGCCGCGACGGGATCACCGGCCCCCGGCGCGACAGGGCCATCGGTTTCGCGGCGCTGCGTGGCGGCGACATCGTGGGCGAACACGATGTGCTCTTCGCCGGGCCGGGCGAGCGGGTGATCCTGCGCCATGTCGCCACCGACCGGACGATCTTCGCCCGCGGTGCGCTGAAGGCCGCCGAGTGGGCCCTCATGCAGCCGCCGGGCCAGTATTCGATGGTTGACGTTCTCGCACTCTGACCGACGGCGCCGCGCGGACAGCCCGCAGCACGGTTGCCCCACCTCACCGGACGCCACGATCAGAGAACCGCGGCGGCAGACCCCTTGTCCGATCGCGCATCCCGCCACGGCCCGCGGCGCTCGGACCACGTAACCGGGGGCAACGGCCCGCCGTTCGAATGGCGCGCATACAGGCGTAGCTGCCTGCAATAGCGGGGGCGGGACGATGGGGCGAACCCACGGATGCGCGCACAGGCTCTGCGGGCGGGTCTCCGTGGCGGCTCAGAAGTCGACCGCGATGCCGCGCCGTTCCCAGTCGCCATAGCGCACCGGCTCGGGGCCCTTGCGACCGCCGATCTCCGGGGGCAACTCACTGGAGGCAGCCGCACGGCGCCGTTCTGCTGCCTCTGCCAGGGCGCGGCGCGCGGCGGGCGGCAGGTCACCGACCCTGTCGTCGTCTTGCTCGGCCATCGGATCGCCTCCTTGCCGGGTCGCTTCGGCTGATATACGGCAGCGGGCCGAAGAAGCAATCGAGGCGGCACGCCCGTGGCGGAGGCGCAGGCAGGGAGCAGGGGGCGTGCGGCCCGGGCGGCGGCCTCGCGGCTTGTGCTGGGCGTGATCGGGGCGCGGATACCGCTCTCCGAGCAGATCGCCGCCCCCGAAGGCGCCCTCGCCCCGCTGGCACCGGCAACCCGGGCCCACGCGCAACGGCTTGCGCTCGCAACGCTCCGGCATCTCTCGGGTGCCGACCGCACATTGGCTCCGTTCCTGAAGCGCCCCCCCGAAGGACTTGCCCGGGCGGCCCTGCGTGTTGCGGTGGTCGAGCATTTCGCCGAGGGCGCCCCGGCGCATGCGGTCGTCAACGACACGGTCGCAAACCTGCGCGCCGATCGCAGGGCAGCAAGGTTCGCGGGGCTTGCCAACGCCGTGCTGCGCCGGGCCCTGGCGACGCCCGCCGAGACCTGGGCCGCCCTGCCGCCGGAACGCCTGCCCGGCTGGCTGCGCAAACCGCTGGTCGCGGCCTGGGGCGCGGCGGCGGTGACGGCGATCGAGACGGCCCATGCCGACGGAGCCCCGCTCGATCTCACCCCACGCGCACCCGGGTCGGCGGCCGCTCTGGCCGCGCAACTGCAGGCAAGGATCCTGCCCACGGGCAGCCTGCGCCTCGACGGGCGCGCACAGGTGTCGGCGCTGGCCGGCTATGCAGAGGGCGCCTTCTGGGTTCAGGACGCAGCCGCCGCGCTGCCGGCGCAATTGCTGGCGCCCGAGCCGGGGGCGCGCGTGCTCGATCTCTGCGCGGCGCCGGGCGGGAAGACGTTGCAGCTGGCCGCCGCCGGAGCGCAAGTGACGGCGCTCGACATCTCGGCGACACGGATGGCGCGGCTCTCCGAGAACCTCGCCCGCACCGGGCTTTCCGCCGATCTCGTCACCGCCGACGCCCTCGACTGGCAACCGAATGCCCCGTTCGACGCGATCCTGCTCGACGCCCCATGCACCGCGACCGGCACGATCCGCCGCCACCCCGACCTGCCCCATGTCCGCGACGCCCGCGCCCTGGACAGCCTCGTGCCGCTGCAGGCCGCGCTGATCGACCGGGCGACGGGCTTTCTGCGCCCCGGCGGACGGCTGGTCTTCGCCACCTGCTCGCTGCTGCCGGCCGAAGGGGAGCACCAGACGACCGCCGCCCTGCACCGCAACCCCGACCTGCGGGTCGTGCCCGCTGCTCTGCCGGGGGCCGATCCCGCATGGAGCTCGCCTGATGGTGGCCTGCGGCTGCGGCCCGACCATTGGGCCGGCCTCGGCGGGCTCGACGGGTTCTACATGGTGTGCTTTCAGCGGAGCGCCCATCCCGGCGCACCGCCGGCACCGGGCAGCGCCTCCTGACTTGACCGGTAACCTGGCCGGTGACGTGGCCGGTGACGTGGCGGAGGACTGGCCCTATCCTGCAGCGGAAGGGGGACAGGGAAAGGACGGGCGCGCCATGGCGGCGGATCGGGCCTGGACACGGTCGCGGGCAGGGCGCACCACACGGCGCCGGTTGCGTCGGACGCTGGCCGAGGCGCAGGCGGCGTTGCCCGCGGGTAACGGCACGCGCGGCCTGACCGGCGCGGGGTTCCGCCGGGCGCTGGAGCCGCGCAGTCCCGGCGACGCGGCACGGGGCGAGGATATCGTCGCCGGTCGCCTGGAGCGCGCCGGGGTGCGGCTCCAAGTGCCGCCCGATGCGACCCCTTGGGAGCTTTCCCCGCCGTCGCCGCGCCTGCAAGCCGCGCTGCACGCTCATGCCTGGCTCGACGATCTCGCCACGGCGGGGACGCCGGAGGCGCGCGCCACCGCGCAGCGCTGGGTCGCCGGCTGGATCGCCGCCTTCGGCACCGGGGAAGGCGCGGGCTGGGCGCCGGAGATCGCCGCAGACCGGCTGATCCGCTGGATGCATCACGCGCCCTTCCTGCTCGCGGGCCTCGACGCCGACACGACGCGCCGGTTCGGGTCCGCCGCGGGTGGACATGCGCTGTTGCTGGCCGAGAACTGGGCCGCCGCGCCACCCGGCCGGGCGCGTTTCGCCGCCCTGACCGCGCTGCTGCTCGCGGGCCTCGCGCTCGCCGGCCGCGAGGGGCTGGTGACCGCGGCGCAGGCGGGGCTCGCACAGCAGTGCGACCAGCTGATCGACGCCGAGGGGGGACTTGCCAGCCGCAACCCCGAGGAACTGCTGGAGGTGTTCGCGCTGCTGGCGGGGGCTGCGGCGGCGCTGCGCGAGGCGGGCCTCGCCCCCGGTGCGGCCCACACGGCCGCGCTGGAACGCATGGCACCGACCCTCAGGGCCCTGCGCCATGCCGATGGCGGCCTCGCCCGCTTCCACGGCGGCGGCGCCGGCCGCGACGGCGCGCTGGATCTGGCACTCGCCGACGCCGAGCTGCGCGCGCGACCCCGCCTCGGCGGGGGAATGGGCTTCGTGCGACTGGCTGCGCGCCGCACCACCGTCATCGCGGATGCCGCGCCGCCGCCGCCGGAGGGCCACGCCTCGACACTGGCCTTCGAAGTGACCTCGGCCCGGCGGCCGCTCATCGTCAGCTGGGGGCCGGGCGCGCGGTTCGGGCAGAGCTGGCAGCGGGCCGGCCGGGCGACCGAGGCCCATGCCACGCTGGGTCTGGACGGCGCCGCGTCGTCACGGCTC
>PUNI01000165.1 GCA_003551745.1 Paracoccaceae bacterium
AGGCGAGGTCGTCGGCGGGCGAGACCGCGAGCCGGAAATAGGCCATGGCGTCGCGGATCTCCATCCGCTCGTAGAAGCGCGGGCCGCCGATCACGCGATAGGGCAGGCCGATGGTCAGGAACCGGTCCTCGAAGGCGCGCATCTGATGAGAGGCGCGCACGAGGATCGCCATGCCGCTGGGGCTGACCGGCGCCATGCCGCGGCTGCCGCCGGACAGCGACTCGATCTCCTCGCCGACCCAGCGCGCCTCCTCCTCGCCGTCCCAGTGGCCGATCAGATGCACCTTCGCGCCACCGTCGGCATCGGTCCAGAGGGTCTTGCCGAGCCGGCCTTCATTGGCCGCGATCAGGCCCGAGGCGGCGGAGAGGATATGCGGCGTGGAGCGGTAGTTCTGCTCCAGCCGGATCACCTGCGCGCCGGGGAAATCCTTCTCGAAGCGCAGGATGTTGCCCACCTCGGCGCCGCGCCAGCCATAGATCGACTGGTCGTCGTCGCCCACGCAGCAGATGTTGCGATGCGCCTGCGCCAGCAGCCGCAGCCAGAGGTACTGGGCGACGTTGGTGTCCTGATACTCGTCGACGAGGATGAAGCGGAAGCGCCGCTGATAGTCCTCCAGCACGTCCGGATGTGCCTGGAAGATCGTGAGGCAGTGCAGCAGCAGGTCACCGAAATCCACCGCGTTGAGCGTCCGGAGCCGGTCCTGATAGGCGGCATAGAGCGCCGGGCCCTTGTGATTGAAGGCGCCCGCCTCGGCCGCGGGCACCGTGTCGGGCCGCCAGGCGCGGTTCTTCCAGTTGTCGATGATCCCGGCCAGCTGCCGGGCAGGCCAACGCTTCTCGTCGATGTTCGCCGCCGCGATCTCCTGCTTGAGCAGTCGCAACTGGTCGTCGGTGTCGAGGATGGTGAAGTTCGACTTCAGGCCCACGAGTTCGGCGTGCCGGCGCAGGATCTTAACCCCGATCGCGTGGAAGGTTCCCAGCCAGGGCAGCCCCTCCACCGCCTGCCCCAGCAGCCCTCCCACGCGCTCCTTCATCTCGCGGGCGGCCTTGTTCGTGAAGGTGACGGCGAGGATCTCGCTCGGCCAGGCCCGGCCGGTGTTCAGGATATGCGCGATCCGGCAGGTCAGCGCCCGGGTCTTGCCGGTCCCTGCCCCCGCGAGCATCAGCACCGGCCCGTCCAGCGCCTCGACCGCCGCCCGCTGCGCCGGGTTCAGCCCGTCAAGATAGGGCGCCGGTCGGGCCGCCGCGGCACGAACCGAGAGGCTGGGCGCGGCAAAGCGTGTCGGATCGTCCGGGCTGCTCATGGCGTCGGAGCATAGCGCGCGCGGACGGCGAGGAAAAGCACTGTTCCAGGAATGTTCCTGCCGCCACGCGGATTGCGCGCGCGCTGGCCGGCGGCGATAAGCGCGCGATGAGCCTCGATCTGCGCTATCCCGCCCTGTCCGACCTGAAGGCCGCCTGCCGGCGGCGGGTCCCGGGCTTTGTCTGGGAGTATCTCGACAGCGCCACCGGCCGCGAGTCGGTACGCGCCCGCAACCGCGCGGCGCTCGACGCAGTGCTGTTCCGGCCCGCCGTGCTGCGCGGGCAGATCGTGCCGGATCTCGCTTGCGAACTGCTCGGCCAGCGCTTCGATGTGCCTTTCGGCGTGGCGCCGGTGGGCATGTCGGGGCTGATCTGGCCAGGCGCCGAGGCCGCGCTGGCCCGCACCGCATCCGAGGTCGGGATGCCCTATTGCCTTTCCACCGTCGCCAGCCGCCTGCCGGAGGAGATCGGCCCGCTGGCGCAACGGGTCGGCTGGTTCCAGCTCTATCCGCCCAAGGATCCCGGCATCCGCCGCGACATCCTTGCCCGCGCCGCGGCGTCGGGGTTCGGCACGCTGGTGCTGACGGTGGATCTGCCGGGCCCGTCGCGGCGCGAGCGGCAGCTGCGCGCACGGCTGACCGTGCCGCCCCGGCTGACGCCCGGGATGCTGGCGCAGATCGCGCGCTGTCCGGCCTGGGCGCTGGCGACGGCACGCAGCGGACGTCCGCGGCTGCGTCTGATGGAAAGCTACGCCACCGCGGGCGGCCCGGCGGACTCGACCGCACATGTCGGCTATCTGCTGCGGGCTGCCCCCGACTGGGATTACCTGCGCGCCGTCCGGGCGGACTGGGCGGGACCGATGGTGATCAAGGGGGTGATGGAGCCCGAGGATGCCGCTCGGCTCAAGGCCGAAGGCGTCGATGGGGTGTGGGTGTCGAACCACGGTGGCCGGCAGTTCGACGGCGCGCCGGCCAGCCTTGCCGTCCTGCCGGCGATCCGCACGGCGGTCGGCCCGGGCTATCCGCTGCTTGTCGACGGAGACATCGAGACGGGGCTCGACATCCTGCGCGCCTGCGCCCTCGGGGCGGATTTCGCCATGCTCGGGCGTGGCTGGCACTATGCCCTCGGCGCGCTGGGGCAAGGCGGGCCGGCCCATCTGGCGCATCTGCTGCAGGCCGATCTCGTCGCCAACATGGTGCAGATGGGGATCACGCGACCGCAAGAGGCCGAGGTCCGGCGCTGGCGCGCGAGCTGACGACGCTTCACCCGAGGCGCAACATCGTTGCGCCCGGCACCTCCAGATGCGAATTGTGCTGCTCTGCAGCGAGGGCTATCACGGCCCTGTCACCTTCGGCCCGAAACGGAGCGCCGCGCATGACCGACTTCCGCAAGATTCTCGTCGCCAATCGCGGTGAAATCGCGATCCGGGTGATGCGCGCCGCGAACGAGCTCGGCAAGCGCACGGTCGCCATCTATGCCGAGGAGGACAAGCTGGGGCTGCACCGCTTCAAGGCCGACGAGGCCTATCGGATCGGCGAGGGGCTGGGGCCGGTTGCCGCCTATCTGTCCATCCCCGAGATCATCCGGGTGGCGAAGCTTTCCGGAGCGGACGCGGTGCATCCAGGCTACGGGCTCCTGTCGGAGAACCCCGATTTCGTCGAGGCGGTGGAGGCCGCGGGGCTCACCTTCATCGGCCCTTCGGCCGAGATCATGCGAAGGCTTGGCGACAAGGCCTCCGCCCGCCGGGTGGCCGAGGCCGCCGGCGTGCCGGTGATCCCCGCCTCGCCGGTGCTGACCGACGACATGGCCGAGACGAAGGACTGGGCCGAGAAGATCGGCTATCCGATGATGCTGAAGGCCAGCTGGGGCGGCGGCGGCCGCGGCATGAGGCCCATCCGCGCCCCCCAGGAACTTGAGGCCAAGGTCCGCGAGGGCCGCCGCGAGGCCGAGGCCGCCTTCGGCAATGGCGAGGGCTATCTCGAGAAGATGATCGAGCGCGCCAGGCATGTGGAGGTGCAGATCCTCGGCGACAGCCACGGCGGGCTCTATCATCTGTTCGAGCGTGACTGCACGGTCCAGCGCCGCAACCAGAAGGTCGTCGAACGCGCGCCAGCCCCCTATCTGAGCGACGCTCAGCGCGCCGAGCTGTGCGAGCTTGGGCTGAAGATCGGCCGCGAAGTGGGTTACGTCAACGCGGGCACCGTCGAGTTCCTGATGGATATGGAGACGGACGCCTTCTACTTCATCGAGGTCAATCCGCGCATCCAGGTCGAGCACACGGTGACCGAAGAGGTCACCGGCATCGACATCGTGAAGGCGCAGATCCGCATCGCCGAGGGGGCCACGCTCAGCGAGGCAACCGGCGCACCCAGCCAGGGCGATATCGAACTGTCAGGCCACGCGATGCAGTGCCGTGTGACCACGGAAGACCCGATGAACAACTTCATCCCGGACTACGGGCGGATCACGGCCTATCGCTCGGCCACTGGAATGGGGATCCGGCTGGACGGGGGCACGGCCTATTCGGGCGCGGTGATCACGCGCTATTACGACTCGCTGCTGGAGAAGGTCACCGCCTGGGCCACGACGCCCGACGAGACGATCGCGCGGATGGACCGCGCCCTGCGCGAGTTCCGCATCCGCGGCGTGTCGACGAACATCGATTTCGTCATCAACCTGCTGAAACACCCCAAGTTCCTGTCGAACGACTACACCACGCAGTTCATCGACACGACGCCCGCGCTGTTCCAGTTCCGCAAGCGGCGCGACCGGGCGACGAAGATCCTCACCTACCTGGCCGACATAACGGTGAACGGCCATCCCGAGGTCGCCGGCCGCCCGCGCCCGCGCCCGGAGCTCAAGGCCCCGCGCCCGCCACAGTTCGACAGGCAGCCGGCCGCCGGCACCCGCACGCTTCTGGAGCGCGAGGGCCCGCAGGCCGTTGCCGACTGGATGGCCGCACAGCCGCAGCTTCTGCTGACCGATACCACCATGCGCGACGCCCACCAGTCGCTGCTGGCCACGCGGATGCGCTCGCTCGACATGATCCGCGTGGCGCCGGCCTATGCCGCGGCGCTGCCGCAACTCTTCTCCGTCGAGTGCTGGGGCGGCGCGACCTTCGATGTGGCCTACCGCTTCCTGCAGGAGTGCCCCTGGCAGCGGCTGCGCGACATCCGCAAGGCCATGCCCAACGTGATGACCCAGATGCTGCTGCGCGGCGCGAACGGGGTCGGCTACACGAATTACCCCGACAATGTGGTGCGGTTCTTCGTCAAGCAGGCCGCCGAATCCGGGATCGACGTCTTCCGCGTGTTCGACAGCCTGAACTGGGTGGAGAACATGCGCGTGGCGATGGATGCGGTGCTGGAGTCGGGCAAGCTGCTGGAGGGAGCGATCTGCTACACCGGCGACATCCTCGACCCTGACCGCGCGAAATACGACCTCGACTACTATGTCCGCATGGGCAAGGCGCTGCGCGATGCGGGCTGCCACGTGCTCGGGCTGAAGGACATGGCAGGGCTGCTGAAGCCCGCCTCGGCCACGGTGCTGATCCGCGCGCTGAAGGAGGAGGTGGGCCTGCCGATCCACTTCCACACCCACGACACCTCCGGACTGGGCGGCGCCACCATCCTTGCCGCCGCCGCCGCCGGCGTGGATGCTGCCGACGGGGCGATGGACGCGCTCTCGGGCAACACCAGCCAGCCGACGCTCGGCTCGATCGTCGAGGCTCTGCGCAACACCGACCGTGACACCGGGCTCGACATGGCGGCGATCCGGCGTGTCAGCGACTACTGGGAGGAGGTGCGCGCCCATTACGCCGCCTTCGAGACCGGGCAGCAATCGCCCACCTCGGAGGTCTATCTGCACGAGATGCCGGGCGGGCAGTTCACCAACCTCAAGGCGCAGGCGCGCTCCATGGGGCTGGACGAGCGCTGGCCCGAGGTCGCCCGCGCCTATGCCGAGGCCAACGCCATGTTCGGCGATATCGTCAAGGTCACGCCGTCGTCGAAGGTGGTGGGCGACATGGCGCTGGTGATGGTCGCCCAGGGGCTGACCCGCGCACAGGTGGAAGACCCGGCGGTCGAGGTGTCCTTCCCCGACTCGGTGATCGACATGCTGAAGGGCAACCTCGGCCAGCCCCCGGGCGGATGGCCGGAGGGGCTGATGCGCAAGGTGCTGAAGGACGAGCCCCCGATCACCGACCGGCCCGGCCTGCACGCACCCGCCATCGAGCTGGAGGAGACGCGCGCGAAGCTGACCGAGGATCTGGAAGGGTTCCGCGTCGACGACGAGGATCTGGCCGGATATCTGATGTATCCCAAGGTCTTTCTCGACTACATGGGCCGCCACCGCATCTACGGCCCCGTGCGCACCCTGCCGACCCGCAGCTTCTTCTATGGGATGGAGCCGGGCGAGGAGATCTCGGTGGAGATCGACCCGGGCAAGACTCTGGAGATCCGGCTGATCACCGTGGGCGAGACCAGCGACGAGGGGGACGTGCGCGTCTTCTTCGAGCTCAACGGCCAGCCGCGCACGATCCGGGTGCCGAACCGCAAGGTGAAGGCGGCGGCGCCGGCTCGGCCGAAGGCGGCCGAGGGCAATCCTGCCCATATCGGCGCGCCGATGCCCGGCGCGGTGGCGGCGGTGAACGTGCAGGTCGGCCAGAAGGTGAAAGCCGGCGA
>PUNI01000538.1 GCA_003551745.1 Paracoccaceae bacterium
CCCGAGCCCGAGACGATCGCGCGGCCGCTGGTGAAATGGGCCTGTCAGCCGGTGCGGGCCGAAGACATCCCGGCCGCGATCATGCGCGCCTATGCGGTGGCCCTGCAGCCGCCGGCCGGCCCGGTCTTCCTGTCCTTCCCTCTCGACGACTGGGACAAGCCCGCGACGGTGCCGGTGGCGCTGCGCAGCGTGGCGACGCGAGTCGCGCCGGATCCGGCGCGCATCGCCGAGTTCGCCGCCCGGATCGGTGCCGCCGCGAACCCGGTGCTTGTCTACGGCTCCGACATCGCGAGGGCCGACGGCTGGAACGCGGCGATCACCCTGGCCGAGCGGCTGGGGGTGCCGGTCTGGGCGGCGCCGGCCTCCGAGCGGCCGGCCTTTCCGGAAAACCACCCGCTCTATGCCGGCGGCCTGCCCTTCGCACAGGGGCTGCTGTCGCAGCGGCTGGCCGGGCATGACCTCATCGTGGTGATCGGCGCGCCGGTCTTCCGCTATTACCCCTGGGTGCCGGGGCCCTACATCCCGGAGGGCGCCACGCTCCTTCACATCACCTCGGATCCGTCCGAATCCGGCCGTGCGCCGGTGGGTGACAGCCTGCTCTCCGATCCCGTGCTGGCCATCGAGGCGCTGACCGCGCTGGTGCCCGCCCGTACCACCCAGGCCAGCGTGCAGCCCCAGGCCCATCGGATGGCGCCGCATCCTCCGGCCGAGGCCGACCCCGACGCGCCCACCGACGGCAAGCCGCTGACCGCGCGCCAGCTCTTCCGCATCCTGCGCGCCGCGGCGCCGGCCGAGACCGTGCTGGTCGAGGAGTCGCCCTCCAACCTTGCCGATCTGCACGCCGAATGGCCCATCGTCGACGCGGATACGTTCTGGACCTTCGCCAGCGGGGCGCTGGGGTGGGATCTGCCGGCCGCGGTCGGCATCACGCTGGCGGAGCGCGACATGGGGCGCAACCGTCCGGTGCTGGCCATCATCGGCGACGGATCGCTGCAGTTCTCGATCCAGGCGCTCTATACGGCGGCCCAGCACGCGCTGCCCCTGGTCGTCGTCGTGCCCTGCAACGCGGAGTACGCGATCCTCAAGGCATTCGGGCAGGAGCAGGGCTGTCCCGGCGTGCCCGGGCTCGACCTGCCAGGTCTGAAGCCGGCGCTGCTGGCGCAGGGCTATGGCGCCACCGGTGTCGTCGCCGCCACCGCCGAGGAGGTGCGCGCAGAACTCGCCGCGGCGCTGGCCCGCAGCGGCCCGACCCTGATCGCCGTGCCGATCGACCCGACCATCCCCGCGCTGACGTGAGCCCGGTACCCCACCGGAGACAGCCTCGGGCAGTCAGCAACAGCCGACACGCACCCGGCGCGACAAGGCTTGCCCAGGCGCCGCCACGTGCCGCTCCGCAGGCATCACCGGCCGCGGTCCGGGCGAAGCTTCAGTCTTTGGCGAAGGCCTTCGTGGCGATGTGCTCGATGGCGGCGTGCGCGTTGAGGAGGGGAAGCTCTGCGTCGTTCACCGTTAGGGGTTTCGGTGTGGTCACGAAGGGCGGTTGAGGAGACGTCTTGCTCAGCGCTTCGCAGATATTCTGCGTGCTGGGCGACTCTCCGTCGGCCGTCTTCCCCCAGGCCACCATCTGCGCCACGACGCCGGCGACGATGGAGGCCGCCGCGGAGGTGCCGCCGAAGACGGTGTAGAGCGCGGCGGGCTGGTTCTGCAGCTGCTTCTTCAGGTCCTTGGAGTCGTCCGGTGGGTTGGGGTTGGCCGGCGCGTCAAGGTCGCGTATCGGGCCGTCCATGGTGGTGTAGCCCCAATAGCCGGGGATGTCGGTGGTCAGCACGCCGTAGGGGCAGTACTCGTTCTGTCTTTTGTCCGGCATCTGCGGAGTGGGCAGGCGCAGGTCGCGTTTGCCGCCGGCGGCAACCCGGAACTCACTTTCGGAGATCTCCTCGCGGTCGTCGCTGGGGGCGTAGACGGTGATGCCCTTATGTCCATCGACCGGATGTCCATCGACCGGACGGCTGGAGTAGCTGGAGACGCGGCCGTAGGCGGTGCAGGCGCCGACGACGATCAGCGGGCTGTCCTCTTCGGCGGCGAGGGTCGCGGGATATTCGAGCCCGCGCGGGCCGGAGTTTCCGGCCGGTATGATCACCGGGACCTGCTTGGAGACGAGTTTCAGCAGCGTCTCGAACAGCAGCTTCTCGGCATAGCGCTTGCGGCTGACCATGAGCCGCGAGAAGCGCGGGTCGTCGATGGCGTCGGGCGCGTCGGTCAGGTCCTCGCGGTAGGCCGGGCTGTCCTCCTCCTCGGGGCACTGCTCGTCCGGGTTCAGCATGTCCTCGATGCTCAGCGGGAGCAGGATCACGTCGGCGCCGCGCCGGAAGGCATACAGCAGCGCCATGGTCAGCGGCCAGTATTCCGCCGTGTAGCTGGTGGTGATCGGAATGACATGCGCCAGCGGGCTGGCGCCGGAATAGCGGATGGCATGGGGGTTCTTCTCGTCGATTTCCGCCGAGGCCGCCACAAGCCCGGCACAGGCGGTGCCGTGGGCGCCGAAGCGGTGGGACGGGTCCTGCACCGTCGTCAGCACGTCCGCCGACCAGCTTCCCGTGCGGATCTCTTTCAAAACCGCCGAGAGCTCCGCGCCGATCGTCTCTTCGCTGCCACCCGTCAGTGCTTTGACGTCGGCGTTGTTGAGCAGACTGCCGAGATCGCGGATCGCCTCGATCTTGACCTTGTCCGCCACGCCGCCGTTCGTCTTCGCGGGATCGACGTAGCGGGTCCCCCGGGGTGACTGGACAAACTCGATCCGGTCCACGCAGCGCTCGTCCGCGAGGTTCGGGTGTTCCTTCGCCATGCCGTTGTCGATGATGGCGATCTTGATCGGGTGCCCCATTGTTTTGTCGCGGACATCCGTCCAGCTGTCCGGCGCATCGTCTGGCTTGTTGCCGGGCCGCAGCCAGTAAGGCGACCCGAGCAGTCCGATCATGTCGAGGTGCCAGAGGTAGTGCAGGCCCTCGGGGTAGCCTTCGGGCTTGCTGAAGGGGCCATCGCCGTTCGTTTTCGTCATCCGACGCTCCCGTACCATTCGCGTTGCGCCGCGCGCATCTTGTAGCGGCAGATCTGGAACAGATAGGGCGAGAACTGCCGCGCCAGCCGGTATCCCGCCTCGCTGTCGGAGCGATAGTGGACGCCGGCGAACTCGCGGTTCTCGGCGATGCGGTGGGCGACATGCAGCAACTCGGCCGTCGCCGGCACCTCGGGGATGCAGCGGATCAGCGTCAGCGCCAGCGAGTGGTTCTGGAAGGCGTGGTTGCTGGGAAAGGCCGTGTGCGGCGGATTGGCGATGAAGGGGCGCAGATCGGTTGCCGCGGCATTGGGCCGGATCCGCAGGAACATCGCCTTGTAGACATAGCCCACCCGCTCGGTGATCTGCAGCACCGTGCGGATCAGGTCGCGGGTGGCGGGAAAGCCGCCGAACTCCTCGATCCCGAGCGGACGCAGGATGTCCATCGGATTGTTGGCCGTCATCTGTCGGATCACCTCGGCCTAGCGCAGCTCGTCGTCGCGCAGCCGGCGTTGGAGCACGCGCAGCACGTCCAACTCCTCCTGCGTCTCCTCGGCGTCGGGCGGCAGGCCGATGTCGAGCTGTTCGTATCCGAGCGTGGTCGTGGCATCCTTGACACCCGCTGCCGTGAGCAGGGCCTCGCGCAGCTCGATCCATGTGGCGAGAACCTCGTCGCCGAAGGCCGCCGGGATCGGCGCCAGCGACTGGGCCTGCGCTTGCGCCTGAGCCTGGGCTTGGGCCTGAGCCTGGGCTTGCGCCTGTGCCTGGGCTTGTGCCTGGGCACGCGGGCCGCCGACGGCGGCGGCCCGCGGCGCGAATCCCCTGGTGCGGGAGGTATCGTTCTCCTTCTCGAAGAGATCGCCCCAGGCCGTCAGGCGCAGGTCCTTTTCGACATAGTCCCACGTCGGATCGGGCGCGGAGGCCGGCTTGGTTTCTCCGATGGTTGAAGCATCATTGGGCATCGCGTGTCTCCACCTCGCGCATGGCATGCCGGATCATGGCACGGGCCTCCGGGTTGGGGATCGGGAAGGCGTCGTCGTCGAGCGCATCGGAGGTCAGCCCCGGGGTCTGGTCGAGCATCCGTTGCCAGATCCGCTGGGCATTGGGCACGTCGCCCTGCCGGGCATAGGCGGCGATCTGGAAGCGCAGCGCCGGCTCGTAGAGCCGCTGGGCCGGGCTGGCCACGTTGAGCGCATCCTCGCCGAAGGTCACGGCGGCCTCGGTGTTGCCTTCGGCCAGTTCGATCATCTGGCAGGCCGTGGCGAAGGCATAGCCGAAGGGTCCGTGCCGGCCGGTGCGATAGGCCCGGGCGGCCGCTGCGCGCGCCCCGCGATAGTCGCCGCGGTAGAAATCCAGCATCGCGCGGCTGAAGTGGTAATAGGGCAGGTCGGGCTCGAGGTCGCGCAGGGGCCGCATCAGCGCATCGGCCCGGTTCAGGTCGCGGAAGACGAAGCCGTAGACATGGGTCAGCAGCGACCGCGTGAGGATGTTGGCTGGATCCGCCTCCAGCGCCCGGGCGGCAATGGCATCGGCGTGCTCGCGCAGTTCGGCCAGATCCGAGCCCTTGCTGTCCTCCAGCCGGAAGCAGGTGAGAAAGGCATACCACGCATAGTAGGGGCCGCGCGGGTCGGCATCGATCGCGCAGGCGAAGCAGCGGGCCGCCGCCGCGAGCTCGGGCGCGTGCAGGCGGAACATCCGGTTCATGCCGTCGATGGCATGGCGCGCCGCGATCCGCCGCTCGGTGGCCCCCAGTGCGGCCGGCCGGAACAGCGCGGCGCTCAGCTGGTCGACGATCCGCGACACGAGGGCAGCCAGCGTGCCGCGCACGAGGCCGGCCACGTCTACGCTGCATTGCTCGCCCCAGACCACCTCGCCATCGAACACCCGCCGCACTGTCAGCGACAGGCCCACGCTGTCGTGCATCGACAGTACGCGGGTCTGCAGCACGAAATCTGCCGCCGGGGCCTCGCCGTCGGGTGCGTCTCGCAGATCGAGGACCTGAAAGACCTCGTAGTGGCGCAGCGCGACCGCCACCCGGTTGATGACGATGTCGGCCAGCGCCGCGGCGGCGGTGTCACCGGGCCGGGCGGTCAGCGCCTGCAGCGCGATGCGCAGCTGCGTGACCCGCTCCATGCCGTCGGGCGCGGCGCCGACCTGCGCGTCATCGGTGGCCGCGAGGGTCGTCCGGACTCCCTGCAGCCAGCGCTCGAACTCGGGGTCGGCGACATCCAGCCCTTCCAGGAACTCGGGCCGGTGCAGCCCCGGGGCGGCCTCGGGATCGGGCTCGAAGAGATCGACCGAGACCCTGTCCATGCTCAGTGCCACCGGCCCTCCGCTGGACTGGATCACGGCGTCGCCCTCTGCGCCCAGAGCGAGGCGGATCTCGCGCAGGCATTTCTTCAGGCTGTCGCGGCCATGCTGCGGCCCGCGGGTGCTCCACAACAGATCCTGAAGCGCGGCGCGGTTCCAGGGCCGGCCCCGGGAACTGGCGAGGATCGCGAGCATCGCTTGGGCCTTGGCGCCGCGCGGCGTGACGTCAGCCCCGTCCGGCGCCTGCAGACGGACCGCTCCGCGGAGCGACAATCTGTATCGCGGTGGCATGGCACGGCCCCAGGAAATTTCCACACAGGAAATGCAACTATCGCACGAAGTCGGCCCAAATTGAGAAACAATCCTTCGCTTGGGCTCGGATTCCCGGTTTTTTCCCGGAACTTCTCGCTTGGGTTGTATTCGGCGCCATACGCTCGCCCGCTATTCCGGGACTTTGTTCGTGGCGTCGGCAGGCGACGGTTGCGGAGAGGCCCGGTGCGGCGTCCATCCGGGGAATCCGCGGCCCGATCTGCGGTGCCAGTCAGGCCGGTCGCGGTTGGGCAGCCCGGCTGCGACCCGGCCCGCGCG
>PUNI01000330.1 GCA_003551745.1 Paracoccaceae bacterium
CTGTCCTCGGCTGACCGTGCTGGAGGGCGAGGTGGCCGATCTGCGCGTGGTTGGGGGTGCCGTGACAGGCGTTGTGCTGGCGGATGGTGCTGAGATCCCTGGCCGAACGGTTGTGCTGACCACGGGCACGTTTCTCCGGGGCATGATTCATGTCGGAGATCGTCGCACGCCGGCCGGGCGCGTGGGCGAGGCGCCATCGGTGCGCTTGGCCGAGCGGATCGGTGCCCTCGGCGTCCCCCTGGGCCGCCTCAAGACCGGTACCCCGCCGCGCCTCGACGGCCGCACCATCGACTGGGGCCGGCTCGAGCGCCAGGCCGGCGACACGTCGCCGTCCATGTTGTCCTTCCTGTCGCTCGGTCCACAGGCAGCGCAGATCTCTTGTGGCATCACCCACACGAACCCGCGGACCCATGAGATAATTCAGGAAAACCTCGGCACATCCGCCATCTATGGCGGCGCCATCGAGGGAGTCGGGCCGCGCTACTGCCCGTCGATTGAGGACAAGGTGGTGCGTTTCGCTGACAAGAATGCCCACCAGGTTTTCCTCGAGCCGGAAGGCTTGCAGGATTTCACGGTCTATCCGAACGGGATTTCCACCTCGCTTCCGGCGGAGACTCAGCTTGTCTTCGTGCGGTCGATTGTCGGGCTCGAGCGTGCCGAGATACTCGCGGCGGGCTATGCGATCGAATACGATTATGTCGATCCGCGGGCCCTGCGTGCCAGCCTCGAGACCCGCGCTCTGCCGGGGCTCTATCTCGCCGGACAGATCAATGGCACCACGGGCTACGAGGAGGCCGCCGCCCAAGGCGTCGTGGCCGGGATCAATGCCGCCCGTGCCGTCCGATGTGAAGAGCCGGTGGTGTTCAGCCGCGCGGAGAGCTATGTCGGCGTGATGATCGACGATCTGGTCACGCGCGGCGTGGCGGAGCCCTATCGCATGTTCACCTCGCGCGCCGAGTACCGGCTGCATCTGCGGGTCGACAATGCCGACCAGCGCCTGACCCCGCTGGGCCTGCGTATCGGCGCGGTGGGCGCGGAGCGCCGCGCCAGCTTCGAGGCAAAGTACGACCGTCTCGAACGGGCGCGTCGCCGGCTTTCCCACCTGTCACTGTCTCCAACGGAGCTGCAGCGGGCAGGTGTTCCGGTACGCCAGGACGGGGTGCGCCGGTCGGGTTTGGAGGCGTTGGCTCTGCCGGATGTGACCTTCTCCGATTTGATCGGACTGGCTCCGGGTCTCGCCGACACGGATGCCGAAACCCAAGCCCAGCTTGAACGCGAAGCTGTCTATGCGGGGTATCTGGAACGTCAGGCCAAGGACGTGGCAGCGCTGAAGCGGGACGAAGCGCGTGCGATCCCGGAAGATTTCGATTTTGCGTCGATGTCGGGGTTGTCCGTCGAGCTGCGCGACAAGCTGTCCGCGACGCGCCCCGGGACGCTGGCTCAGGCCGCCCGTATCGACGGCATGACTCCGGCCGCCCTGACCCTGATCCTCGCCCGTCTGCAGCGCGCGGCCCGGCGCGCAGCCGGCTGACGTCACACAGTGGGAGCAGATGTTTCACGTGAAACGGCCGACCGTCTCGATGCCTTTCTCGACGAGTTGTGTCGCTGGAACCGGGCGATCAACCTCGTCGCACCAGGCGAGGAAGCGGCGCTGAGGTCGCGCCATCTCTCTGATTCTCTTCATCTTTTGGAGCTGTGTCCGCCCCATGCCCGAAACTGGGTTGACTTGGGAAGCGGCGGTGGGTTCCCAGGCCTCGCGATTGCGATCGCTGCCGCCGAGACCCGCCCGACTCTCACCGTCACGCTCGTGGAGAGCGACTCCCGAAAGGCTGCATTCCTTGCCGCAGCGGCCCGCCGAACCGGGGTCGCGCCGCGCATTCTCTGCGCCCGGGCTGAAACCGTCGCGCCGCTGCATGCCGATGTCGTGTCGGCCCGGGCTGTCGCGCCGCTCGTGCGGCTGCTGGGGCTTGTCGAGCGCCATCTTGTCCCGGATGGCGTCGCCCTCCTGCCGAAGGGTCGCCGCTGGCGGGCGGAGGTGGACGAAGCCCTTGAACGCTGGTCCTTCACGGTCCAGAACGTTCCGAGCCGGACCGACCCGGCTGGCGCGGTTCTGGAAATTCGGGGAGTGGCGCGTGTCTGACGAGTTCCGTCTCGACCGACCCTCGGGCGCACCAAGGCGCATCGCCATTGCCAATCAGAAGGGTGGCGTCGGAAAGACGACGACGGCGATCAATCTTGCGGCGGCGTTTGCCGAAGGCGGCCTGAAGACCCTGCTGATCGACCTCGATCCCCAGGGCAACGCCTCCACCGGCCTCGGCGTGGAGATGACGGCGCGTGACCGCACGACCTATGACGTGCTTCTGGAAGGCGCGTCCCTGGCCGAGGTAGCGATTCCGTCTGCGACGCCGGGGGTGGTGATCTGTCCGGCGACGGCGGACCTGGCCTCTGCGGACATGGCGATGATGGACCAGTCGCGGCGAAGCTACCGCCTCGCCGATGCCCTCAAGAGGTCCGCGCCCCAGCTGGGCAGCTTCGATTACATCCTCTTCGATTGTCCGCCGTCGCTCAGCCTGCTGACAATCAATGCGATGGTCGCCGCGCAGTCGCTCATGGTGCCGCTGCAGTCCGAGTTCTTCGCCCTCGAAGGCCTGTCCCAGCTCATGCGCACGGTGCGGGAGGTGCGCGACTCGGCCAATCCCGATCTCCGGATCGAGGGTGTTCTCCTTACCATGTCCGACCGGCGCAACAATCTTGCCCAGCAGGTCGAGGCCGATGCGCGGGAAACGCTGGGCGAGATGGTGTTCCAGACGGTCGTGCCGCGCAACGTGCGCCTCAGCGAGGCGCCGTCCTACGGTGTGCCGGTCCTGCGCTACGACCCCGCCTCGCGCGGGAGCGCGGCCTATCGCGCCCTCGCGCGGGAGTTGACCGAACGGCACGCCGCCCTGCGGCTGGTCCCCAGCCCTTCGTGACGGGAGCCTTGACGATGGCAGATCGCAGAGACCGCAGAGGCCTCGGACGGGGGCTTTCGGCGCTGATGGCGGATGTCCGCCCCGACCGGGGCGACGCGCAGCCACGGGCCGATCTGACGGTGCCGGTGGAACGGGTCGTCCCGAACCCGGACCAGCCGCGCCGCCGTTTCGCCGCCGAGGCGCTGGAGGAACTGGCCGAGTCCATCCGGGCCCGCGGTGTGATCCAGCCGCTCATCGTGCGGCCCCATCCCGACGCCGACGGCACCTATCAGATCGTCGCCGGCGAGCGCCGCTGGCGTGCCGCACAGATGGCACAAGTACATGATATTCCTATCATAGTAAGGGAGTTCGACGATACGGAGGTTCTCGAGATCGCGATCGTCGAGAATATCCAGCGCGCCGACCTGAATGCCCTGGAGGAGGCGCAGGGCTATCGGCAGCTGATGGACCGTTTCGGCCATACCCAGGAGAAGATGGCGGCGGCGCTCGGGAAAAGCCGAAGCCATATCGCCAATCTCCTGCGGCTGCTGCAACTTCCAGAGGAGGTGCAGACGCATCTGCGCGAGGGCCAGCTGAGCGCCGGCCATGCGCGGGCACTCGTCAATGCGCCCGATCCGGCAGGGCTTGCGCGTCGAATCATCGCCCAGGGCCTGTCGGTGCGCGCCGTGGAGGCCATGCTGCGCAAGGATCCGGCGCCAGCACGCCGCCGCCAAGCCGCTCGGCCGAAGGATGCCGACACGCGTGTGCTCGAGCAGGATCTCTCGGCAACCCTCGGCCTGCAGGTCGTCGTCGATCACCGCCCCGGCGGCGAGGGCCGGCTCAGCATCCGCTACCACAGCCTCGACGACCTTGATCGCCTGTGCCAGCTGCTGTCGTCGGCGCGCTGAGGCTCAGGCTTCGAGCAACTGCCGCAACACCGCATCGAGGACCACCGCCCCGCGATCCGTCGCGGCAATCCTGTCCCCGTCGCGGTGGAGCAACCCCAGCGCCTCCAGGTCGCGAAGCCGGCCTTCCCCGGGCCGTCCGCCGAGGCGGCGCCAGCGTGCGACCGACACCCCCTCGCGCAGGCGCAGCCCCATCATCAGATACTCCGCAGCGACCGTGTCCGGCAGCAGCGGCGACATCGACAGATCACCGGCGCCCTGCTGCTCCACCTGCGCCAGCCATGCCTGCGGCGCGCGGATCGCTTCCGTGGCAAACCGGCGCCCGTCACGGCCAAGACGGCCATGCGCGCCCGGCCCGATCCCGATCCACTCGCCCGAGCGCCAGTAGATAAGATTGTGTCGGGACTCGGCGCCGGGGCGCGCATGATTCGAGATCTCGTAGGCTTCCAGCCCCGCACCCCGACATCTGTCCCGGGTCCACTCATACATGTCGGCCGCGCGGTCGTCGTCCGGCAGGCCGTCGAGACCCCCGGCGGCCCGCCGCAGCGCGAAGGCCGTACCGTCCTCGATGGTCAGCTGGTAGAGCGAGAGGTGGTCGCCGGCCAGCGCATGGGCGAGCTCCAGTTCCGCCCGCCAGTCCTCGAGGCTCTGATGCTGCCGGGCATAGATCAGATCGAAGCTGACCCGATCGAAGCAGCCCTGCGCGAGCTCGACCGCCGCGATGGCCTCAGTCGCGCTGTGCCGCCGCCCCAGCCGGCGCAGGCTCGCATCATCCAGGGCCTGCACGCCGAGCGACACGCGGTTCACGCCGGCGCTCCGAAAGCCCGCGAAGCGCTCCGCCTCGACCGAGGAGGGATTGGCCTCCAGCGTCACCTCGATATCGTTCGACAGCACCCAGAGGCCCGCGACCCGTTCCAGAATCCGCCCCACCAGCGCCGCGGGCATCAGGCTCGGCGTCCCGCCGCCGAAGAAGACGGTGCTGAGGACGCGGCCCGGCGTCAGCGCGGCCATGCGATCCAGTTCGCGCAGATAGGCACGTTCCCAGGCCCCGAAGTCTATGGCCGTGGCCACATGGCTGTTGAAGTCGCAATACGGGCACTTGGAGTCGCAGAAGGGCCAGTGGAGGTAGAGACCGAATCCGGCCGCCTGCCAGTTCTCGACCTCGGGGCGCGCGACGGTGTCGGGCGGGGCTGCGGTGGACATCGCTCAGCCCGGCTGGAGGCAGGCGGCGGTGAACTTCGCGAAAGCGTCGGCGCGGTGGCTGATGCGGTTCTTCTCCCAGCGGTCCATCTCGCCGAAGGTCACCACATGACCATCGGGCTGGAAGATGGGGTCGTAACCATGGCCCTGCGTGCCGCGCATCGGCCAGACGATCTGACCGGCCATCCGCCCCTCGAACACCTGATCGACGCCATCCGGCCACGCCAGCACGAGGGTGCAGATGAAAGCCGCGCGCCGCGGAGAGGATGCGCCCGCCGCCTCAAGCGCCTCCCAGGTGCGGCGCATGGCCATCTCGAAGTCCCGGCCGTCAGCGGTTTCGGCCCAGTCGGCGGTATGCACGCCCGGCGCACCACCCAGGGCCTCGACACAGATCCCCGAATCGTCCGCCAGCGCCGGCAGCCCGGTGGCGGCGGCGGCTGCATGGGCCTTGATCTGGGCATTCTCGACGAAGGTCGTCCCGGTCTCCTCCGGCTCGGGCAGGCCGAATTCGGCCGCCGACAGGGCGGTCACGCCATGCGGGTCCAGCAGGGCGGCGATCTCCTCCAGCTTGCCGCGATTGTGGGTTGCCACCAGCAGCCGGTCTCCGCGGGACAGCCCTCGCATCAGGCCAGCGCCGCAGCCTGGGCCTGCACCAGTGCCGCGGTGCCGACGGCGGCCAGCTCCATCAGCCGGTCCATCTCGTCGCGCGAGAAGGTGGCGCCCTCGGCCGACATCTGCACCTCGATCAGCCGCCCGCCGCCTGTGAACACGAAATTGCCGTCGACCCCTGCAAGGCTGTCCTCGGCATAGTCGAGGTCGAGGACCGGCTGCCCGGCGTAGAGCCCCGCACTGACCGCCGCCACATGATCGGTGATGGGGTCCGCCGTCAGCAC
>PUNI01000259.1 GCA_003551745.1 Paracoccaceae bacterium
AGGCACTTGGCCCGCCAGCCATGGCTGTCGGGCTCGATCCGTGCGGTCGGCGTGATCTCGGCCCAGTCGGCGAAGGTCTGGTTTTGCTGCAACGCGGCGTTCCCCTGCGGCGCAGGATACGCGAAAGGGCCGGCGAAGCAAGGGCAGCGGCCGGCGCGGGCCGGCCGATGCGGCAGTGCAGCAACGGCGGCGCCCGGCTCAGCCCTCCAGCCGGGTCAGGTCGGCCACCGACAGGCAGACGGCGCGGATCCGGTGCAGGAGGTTCAGCCGGTTGCGGCGGATCACCGCGTTGTCGGTGTTGATCTGCACCGCCTCGAAGAAGGCGTCGATGGGCGCGCGCAGCGCGGCCATCGCGTGCATGGCGGCGGCGAAATCTTCGGCCTCCATCGCCGGTTCGATGGCCAGCTCGGCGGCGTCGAGCGCGGCGAAGAGCGCCTCCTCCTCCGGCCCCTGGGCCAGCCGCGGATCGGCGCCGAAGGAGTATTCCACCCCGTCGCGATCCTCGGCCTGGGTCAGGATGTTGTTGGCCCGCCGGAACCCCTGCACGAGGTTCTCCCCGTCCTCGGTCTGCAGCATCGCCTGCAACGCCTCGGCGCGCCGCACCAGTAACGTGAGATCGTCGGCGTTCGGCATGGCGAGACAGGCATCGATCACATCATGCCGGACGCCCTGCTCACGGAGGTGCACCTTCAGGCGGTCGTGTAGGAAGGCGAGGAGGTCTGCGGCGGCACGCTCAATAAAGGCGATGTCTTGAGTGGAAATCTCGGCAGAGGCTGTAGACTTGACATCTATTTCAATGGTTGGCGGGCGGTCTGTTGCACTTGGAAGCGCAGAAAAAACTGACACGAATAGCTTTGAGTGTCTGAGACAGAAATCTACACGCAATTCAAGCATCCTACCAAGCGTAACTCTCGTGCCATTGGTCAGCATCAACCGTATAACCCCAAGCGCGGCACGCCTGAGCGCGTATGGGTCCTTGGAGCCAGTGGGCTTCTCGTCGATCGCCCAGAACCCCGTCAGCGTGTCGAGCTTGTCGGCGAGCGCGACGGCGACCGAGACCGGGGCGGTGGGGACGGCGTCGGAGGGGCCGAGGGGCTGGTAGTGTTCGCGGCAGGCGGCCGCAACCGCCTCGGGCAGGCCGGCGGCGCGCGCGTAGTAGCCGCCCATGGTGCCCTGCAGTTCGGGGAACTCGCCCACCATCTCGGAGCGGAGGTCGGCCTTGGCGACGCGGGCGGCCTCGGCGGCGAGGTCGGGCTGGGCGCCGACGAGGGGGGCGATCTCGCGGGCTAGAGCCTCGATGCGCCCGATCCGGTCGGCCTGGCTGCCCAGCTTGTTGTGGAAGGTGACCTGCGCGAGCCCTTCGGCCATGCCCTCGAGACCCTTCTGAGAAACGACACGCAAATCATTCTCCCAGAAGAACTTTGCGTCGGAGAGGCGCGCCGCCAGCACCTTCGCGTTGCCGGCGAGGATGGTGGCGCCGGCGTCGGCCGTCTCGCGGCTCGCGACGGTGACGAAGCGCTCGATCCGGCCGCTGGCGGGGTTGCGGACGGAGAAGAACTTCTGGTGCTCGCGCATCGAGGTCTGCAGCACCTCTGGGGGCAGGTCGAGGAAGTCGGGCGCGATGGCGCCCATCAGCACCACCGGCCATTCCACCAGTCCCGCTACCTCGGCCAGCAGCGCCTTGTCCTCGACCACCTCCAGGCCCTGCGCGAAGGCCATGTTGTGGGCCTCGATCCAGATGTGATCGGCGCGCTCCTCGGCATCGAGCAGGACGAAGGCGCGCTTCAGCTTCGCCCGGTAATCCTCGAACGAGGTGACGGAAAACGGATCCGGCGCCATGAAGCGGTGGCCGCGGGTGGTGTCGCCTGCCCGGATCCCGTCGATGTCGAGCGGGACAACCTCGGCGCCCGCCTCGGTGGTGAGGATGCAGAGGATCGCATGGAGCGGGCGCACCCAGCGCAGGCTGCCCGCGCCCCAGCGCATCGACTTCGGCCAGGGAAAGCCGCGCACCACGCCCTCAAGCACCTCGGCGACGATCCCTGCCGCAGGTCTGCCCGGCGTCTCGATCGTTGCGAACCAGGCCCGGCCCTTGCCCGCCGCGCGCAGCTCCAGCGCGGCGCGCGGCACGCCGGCGGAGCGGGCGAAGCCGTCGATGGCGGCGTCGGGCGCGCCTTCGCGCGGGCCCTTGCGCTCCTCGCGCCTGGTCGGGCTTTCGGGCGTGAGCCCCGCGACCGCCAGCGCGAGCCGCCGCGGTGTGGCGAAGGCCCGCGCGCCGGCATAGGTGAGGCCGGCGTCGACGAGGCCCTGCGTCATCAGCCGCTTGAGATCCTCGGCAGCCCGGGCCTGCATCCGCGCCGGGATTTCCTCGGAGAAGAGTTCGATCAGCAGGTCGGGCATCAGCGGGCCTCGGTCGGGGGTGGCGGGCAGCCGGGCGGCAACGGGTGGCCTTCGAAATGCGCTGCGCCGCAGCGGTTGAGCTGCGTCCAGGCATAGCCGCGGCCATCGGGAAAGAGCACGGCGACGCGGTCGATGCCATAGGAGATGTTGGCCTCCGACAGCACCGCCTCTGCGGCGCCCGCATCCAGGGCGGCCCCCAATGCGGCGGCGTCGAAACAGGAGAACCAGCCGGGCGCGTTGAGCGGCGTCGGGTCAGGATAGGGGGTGAAGGGCTGGCCGGTGCCCGTGAGCGTGAAGCAGGCGCGGTAGCGGATGGGCGAGCTGTCGGAGTCGATCCCCTCGAACTCGGTCAGGGGCACCATCACCGGCGTGACGGCCCCCGGCGGCATCAGCGGAAAGCCCGCCTGTGCGGGCAGCCGGTCGTAGAAGGCGTGCACCTGCAGATACCAGACGGAGACACCAGCGAGGACGCCCGCGGCGACGAGGAAGATGGCGACGATCCGCCCGGTCATGCCGCGCCCGCGCGCCCGCGGCCGGGGCACGAAAGGCAGGCCGGTCGCTTTCTTGGGGGGACGCAGGGTGCCGTCAAGCCAGGTCTCATGGGCAAGGTGTCATGGGCCGGGTTTCATCGGGGCGACTCCGCCTGCGCTGCCGCGGCAGGCCATGCACCAGCCCCTGCGGGCTGTCAAACACGCTGGAAGGCAGGCCCGACACCGCCGGGGCGGCTAGAAGCGCCACACGAGGCCGGGATCGCTGGCGGCGAGACGGGCGAGATCCTCGGCGAAGGCGGCCTGCAGCCGGGCGCGATCCTGCGGCGACAGCGGGTCGAAGACCGGCGCGCCGGGGCCCGGCATGTGCTGCGCATAGATCGCCCGCACGGCTGCCGCCCGACGCGGCATGTGCGCCGGCAGCGCGCAGGCGGCGGCGATGCCGGCCGCGGTGGGGGTGCGGTTGCGGTCGATTCCGGGCAGGTCAGGGCCGTCCGGCAGGGGCAGCCCGGTGAAGCGGCGATGGATCTCGCGCCAATGGCGGGCATAGTCGGCGTGGTCCCAGACATGCAGCCGCGCCGATGGCACCGTGCGGGCGATGCGTGCCACAAGCTCCGACCAGAGCGGCGGGCGGTCGCGCCAACGGGCGACGATGCGGGCGAGATGCCCGTCGCGGATCGGCCCGGCCTTGAGGCCCTCGGCGTAGGCGCTTGGCAACAGCCGGTCGGGGCTGCGGATCGCAAGAAAGACGCGCAGCGGCGCGCGGCGCGCGAGAACTTCGAGAAAGCGCAGAGTAGAGAGGGCCGGATAGAGCCGCGGGTGCAGCGCGCCGAAGACACCGCCCAGCAGGTTCTCGTCGGAGATCAGCATCGGGCCGCGCACGCGCGCCGCGGCCTGAAGCCCGGACTGCGCGGCCTCTGGCCGGGGCCGGTTCAGAACAGGCGCCAGCGCCGGCAGCAGCCGCGTTGCGATGCGCCGCGCCCGCGTGCGCGGCTTGGGCAGGGCCTGGCGCGCCTGCCGCACGGGCAGGAACGTGGCGCCCATTTCGGCGATCTCGTCAGCCCGGCCGCCAAGGACCTCCTGCAGATGGGTGGTGGCGGTCTTGTGGGCGCCGATGTGGATGCGCCATTCGGTAATGGTGGGCTCAGGCATCGGCCGGGGCTGTGGTGGCGCCCCCTGCCTCGGTCGTCAGGAAGGCGTCGGCGCATTTGCGGGCGAGCATGCGCACGCGGCCGATATAGGCCTGCCGCTCGGTCACCGAGATGACGCCGCGGGCGTCGAGCAGGTTGAAGAGATGGCTGGCCTTGATGCACTGGTCATAGGCCGGATGCGCCATGACGATCGCGCGGCCGGCGTCATCCTCGGGCGCAGCGGCGAGGATCCGTTCGCATTCCGCCTCGGCATCCTTGAAATGCTGGAAAAGCAGGTCGGTGTCGGCCGCCTCGAAGTTCCAGCGGGAATACTCGCGCTCGGTCTGGCGGAACACGTCGCCGTAGGTCAGGGGTTGCGGCGCGGCCGGATCGTTGAACGGCATCTCCATGACGTGGTCGACGCCCAGCACATACATCGCCAGCCGCTCCAGCCCGTAGGTCAACTCGCCCGAGACCGGGCGGCAATCATGCCCGCCGACCTGCTGGAAATAGGTGAATTGCGACACCTCCATCCCGTCGCACCAGACCTCCCAGCCCAGCCCCCAGGCGCCGAGGGTGGGGCTTTCCCAGTCGTCCTCGACGAAGCGGATGTCGTGAAATGCCGGGTCGATGCCGATGGCGAGGAGGCTGCCGAGATAGAGCTCCTGCAGGTCCGGCGGCGAGGGTTTGATCAGCACCTGGAACTGGTAGTAATGCTGCAGCCGGTTGGGGTTGTCGCCATAGCGGCCGTCGGTGGGCCGGCGCGAAGGCTGCACATAGGCCGCCGCCCAGGGCCGCGGCCCCAGCGCCCGCAGCGTGGTGGCCGGATGGAAGGTGCCGGCGCCCACCTCCATGTCATAGGGCTGCAGGATCACGCATCCCTGCGCGGCCCAGTAGGACTGGAGCCGCAGGATCACCTCCTGGAAGCTCTTCGGGCGCGGGGCGGGATCGGCCATGTCGTCCTCTGCGGGGGAATGCCGGGGCTTCCTAGGCAAGCCCGCGCAGGGCGTCAACGGCGCTGACCGGCCGCGGCCCGCCGGGCGCCGGTCGGGCGCCCGTCAGCCCGGCGCGAGGCCCTGCAGGACCGGCGCCGCGTCCTCCAGGCGCGGTTCGCGGTGAAACAGCGTGACCTTGTTGCCGGGCCGGGTGTCGAACATCTCCAGCAGGCCGAGGAGGTCGCGCTTGCCGGCGAACAGCGCCGGATCGTCCTGGACGTATTTCGCGGGGTCGCTGAGGTCGAGGAACATCTCGATGATGACGGCGGGGTCCAAGGGAATATCGTCATAGGGAAACCACGGCATGTCCTCCTCGGACACGCGGATCGGGGCGCGTTCGGTCATGTAAACTCCGGCTGCTGGAACGGCTGCCAGAGATCGGCGCCGCGCGACGATATTTCAAGTGCAAAGACATGCAACTCTGAGTAGGCTTCGGATCAGAATCGCAACAGCTTACGGGGCGCCAGTGACCATCCGCATCCAGTTCGCCGCCTTTGCCACGGGTCTGACCTTCCTTTTCGCCGCCGCCCCCGCCGCCTCCGAAACCCCGGCCTATATTCAGCTCGAGGCCCATTCCGGCCCGGACACCGCTGTTTTCTCTGCCGAAAGATTCGGTGAGCGGATCGAGGGCATGGCCGGATACCGAACCGCGCAGGGGCGCTGGTTCGCGGTGGTGGTCGGGCCCTTCGAGGATGAAGCGGCCGCCAATGCGGCGCGGCAGTCGCTGCAGGCGCAACGGCTGATCCCGTCGGATGCCTTCGTGGCGACGCGCGACGCCTACGGGGATCGCTTCTGGCCCGAGGCGGTGGCCGCTGTGCCGCCCGCCGCAGACCCGGCACCCGAGGCGGCACCGGAGGTTGTGGCGGTCGATCCTGCCGGCGCGGACGCGACGGCCGGCGTGGCGGAGCCGCAGGCAC
>PUNI01000439.1 GCA_003551745.1 Paracoccaceae bacterium
CAGAAGCTCCGACTGCCCGTTGCCGGCGACCCCGGCGATGCCGAGGATCTCGCCGGCCCGCACCTCGAAATCGAGGCCCTTGAGGCGTTCGACGCCCTGCGCATCGACCATGCGCAGCCCCTCGACCTTCAGCACGGTGTGCCTTGGCCGCGCGGGCGGCTTGTCGACCCGCAGCAGCACCTTGCGGCCCACCATCAGCTCGGCAAGCTCCGGCGGGCCGGTCTCGGCGGTGGTCAGCGTCGCAACCATCTCGCCGCGGCGCATCACGCTCACGCGGTCGGTGATCGCCATGATCTCGCGCAGCTTGTGTGTGATCAGGATGATCGTCTTGCCCTCGCGCTTGAGCCCTTCGAGGATGCGGAACAGGTGGTCCGCCTCGGCCGGGGTCAGCACGCCTGTGGGCTCGTCGAGGATCAGGATGTCGGCCTGCCTGTAGAGCGCCTTCAGGATCTCCACGCGCTGCTGGTGGCCCACCGAGAGATCGGAGATCACTGCGTCGGGGTTCACATGCAGTTCGTAGTCGCGGGAAAGCTCGGTGAGCAGCCGGCGCGCCTTGGCCAGCGAGGGGCGCAGCAGCGCGCCATCCTCGGCGCCGAGGATCACGTTCTCCAGCACCGTGAAGTTCTCGACGAGCTTGAAATGCTGGAAGACCATGCCGATGCCGGCGCGGATCGCGGCGCGGCTGTCGGGGATCACCGTGGGTTTTGCGCCGATCAGGATCTCGCCGGCGTCAGCCTGGTAGAAACCGTAGAGGATCGACATCAGCGTCGACTTGCCGGCGCCGTTCTCGCCGACGATGCCGTGGATGGTGCCGCGCTCCACGGTAATCGAGATGTCCTTGTTGGCCTGCACCGGTCCGAAGGCCTTGGAGACGCCGCGCAACTCGATGGCGGGCGCCGCCGGCGCGCTCGGGGCGGCCGTGGCCCGCCGCCCCATGCTCTCGCCCTCGGCCGCCATTCAGAACGCGTGGGCCGGGCAGCTGTCGTCGTCGGAGTAGTTGTGAACCACCAACTCGCCGGCGATGATGGCCGCCGCCGCGGCATCCACCGCCTCGCGCATCTCGTCGCTGATGAGCGCCTCGTTGTGTTCGTCGATGGCGACGCCCACGCCCTCTTCGGCGAGGCCGATCACCACCACGCCCGGCTCCAGATCCGGCCCGGCGGTGAAGGCGTCGAACACGGCCACGTCGACGCGCTTGAGCATGGAGGTCAGAACCGAGCCCGGATGCAGGTAGTTCTGGTTCGAGTCGACGCCGATCGAGAAGCGGCCCTCGTCGGCCACCGCCTGCAGCACGCCGAGCCCGGTACCGCCCGCGGCGGCATAGATCACGTCGGCGCCCTGCGCCATCTGGCTCTGGGCGATCTCGCCACCGCGCACCGGATCGTTCCAGGCTGCCGGCGTGGTGCCGGTGAAGTTGGCGATCACGGTGGCGTCGGGGTCCACCGCCCTCACGCCCTGGGCATAGCCGCAGCCGAAGCGCCGGATCAGCGGAATGTCCATGCCACCGACGAAGCCCACCGTCGCGGTTTCCGAAGCCATCGCCGCGAGCATGCCGACAAGATACGAGCCCTCGTGCTCGGAGAAGAGGATCGAGCGGACGTTCGGCTGCTCGACGAACCCGTCGACGATGGCGAACATGGTGTCGGGATAGTCGGGCGCGACCTCGTCCAGCACGCTGGCGAAGGCGAAGCCGGTCATCACGATCGGATTGGCGCCGGCCTCGGCGAAGCGGCGCAGCGCCTGTTCGCGCTGCGCTTCGGACTGCATCTCGAGGTCGCGATAGCTGCCGCCGGTCTCGGCCGCCCAGCGTTCGGCGCCCTCATGGGCGGCCTGGTTGAACGAGCGGTCGAACTTGCCGCCGAGGTCGAAGATGAGCGCGGGCTCGGCGGCGGCCGCGGCGGCCGAAAGCGCAAGCGCGGCGGCAGAGCCGAGAAGCGTGCGGGCAAAGGTCATCGAAGGGTCTCCCGTCATGGTCGGCCGGCGGTTCCGGCGGGGCCGGGCCGCGGCTCATGGATCGTCAGGGATTAAGGCCGCAGGGCACCGGCCCGGTCAAGTCGCATTTTGGCCGCGCCGGGGCTGGGCGCGGCCGCTCACAAGGGCTTGCGCAGGATCACGGCGTCGCTGGCGCCGTAATAGCCCGCGCGGCGCCCGGCTTCGCAAAACCCGGCCCGGTCGTAGAGCGCGCGGGCGGCTGCGTTGTCCGCCGCAACCTCGAGGAACATCGCCATCGCTCCGCGCGCCGCGGCCTCGGCCAGCAGCCCGGCCAGCAGGCGGGTCGCCACGCCCCGGCGCCGCCGGGCAGGGGCGACGGCGATCGTGAGGATCTCGGCCTCGTCTGCGATGACGCGGGCGAGCGCGAACCCGTCGCTCTCGGTTGCCAGCAGAGTGCCGGGGGCGGCGAGCAGGCGGGCGAACTCCGCCGCGCCCCAGGGTCGCGGCACCGTGAAGGCGGCGGCATGCAGCCGCGCCATCTCGTCCGGGCTCACGGCAGCAGCACCGGCGGCGGGTCGGACGGCGGCGCGGCGTCGGCCGGGCGCAGATAGACGGGCGCCGGGCGCGGCTGCGGCCGGTCGCGGCAGGTCGCGGCGATTCGGGCAATCGCCTCGGCCAGCGGCCAGCGTGGCGTCAGCACCGGCCCGCCGGTTGCTGCCGCCACAGCCTCGGCGGCATGGCCCACCACCGGCAACCCAGACCCGCGCCATGCGACGGGTAGCGCCTCCGGCGTCGCCGCGACAGGGGGGGCCGCGCCCGCGTCGAGCCGTTTCAGGAAGCAGGCCCCGCGCCGGGCATCGAGGCTTGCCAGCAGCGGCCGCGGGCCCTCCGCGCCGAGCGCGTCGAAGCCGCTCACCCCAACGGCCGGCACCCCCAGCGAGAGCGCGAGCCCGCGCGCCGCCGCCACTGCCACGCGGACGCCGGTGAAGCTGCCCGGCCCGGTGCCGACGCCGAGCGCGGCAAGATCGCGCCAGGCGACACCCGCCTCGGCCAGCAGTTCCTCCAGCAGCGGAAACAGCCGCTCGGCCTGTCCGCCTTGCATCGCCTCGCTGCGCTGCGCGAGGCAGCGGTCGCCGGAAAGCAAAGCGGCCGCGCAATGCGCGGCCGATGTGTCGAAGGCGAGGATCAGCGGCTCAGACGCCAACGGGTCGGACCTCGGTTACCTCGGGGATGTAGTGCCGCAGCAGGTTCTCGATCCCCATCTTCAGCGTCAGGGTCGAGGAGGGGCAGCCCGCACAGGCGCCCTGCATGTGCAGATAGACCACGCCCCGCTCGAAGCCGTGGAAGGTGATGTCGCCGCCGTCCTGCGCCACCGCGGGGCGCACGCGGGTGTCGAGCAGGTCCTTGATCTGGGTGACGATGGCGGCGTCCGGCCCGTCATGCGTGGCATGGCCGGAACTGGCCGGCCCCTCGATCGCCGGCTCGCCGGATTGGAAATGCTCCATGATCGCGCCGAGGATCGCAGGCTTCACATGCGCCCATTCCACGCCATCGGCCTTGGTCACGGTGATGAAGTCGATGCCCAGAAACACCCCGGTCACGCCCTCGACGGCGAAGACGCGCCGGGCCAGCGGCGAGGTTTGCGCGGCCTCGGCCTCGGGGAAATCCGCCGTGCCCACCTCCAGCACGTCCTGGCCGGGGATGAACTTCAGCGTCGCCGGGTTCGGCGTGGACTCGGTCTGGATGAACATGAATAACCCTCCGTTACAGTCAGGATATGCGCCCGCGGCCGCCGGGCGTCAACCTGGGCGCAAGTCTGGGCGACAAAGCGATTGCCGAGGATGCGCTCCGCTGCCATGCTTGAAGCTTCGCAGAAGCTGCACGGGCCAGCCGAGGAAGGGGCATGCGCCATGGGTCTTATGCCCGGTCTCGGTCTGGCGATGCTGCTTCTGGCGGTGCCAGGCATCCTTGCGCTGGCGGCAAAATTCGCCTTCGGGCCGGTACCCGCCGATTATCACGGCGAGATCCTGTCGCGGGCGGGCGTGGAGCCGGCGCCGGCGGTGCTGACCATTCTCGGGGCGGTCTACAAGGTGCTGGCCGGGGCGCTGGCGGCCGTGGCGCTGGCCATCGCCGCGCTGGTGCTGGTGGTGGCGCTCGGCGATGTGCGCTGGCCGCTGCTGGTGGTCGTCGCGATAGCGCTGCTGGTGGGGGGTATCGCGGCCTTCATCATGCAGGGGGTCGAGCGGGCAACGGGGGTGCGCACCCCGTGGCGCCGCGCCGCCGGCCTCACCGTGCTGGTGCTGGCGGGCGCGTTGCTGGCCTGACGCCCGGCCTGACGGGGCGCGCGATCAATGGCCACGCCCGGCCAGCCAGGCGCGCATCCGGCCGATCTCCCTCTCCCGGGCGGCGATGATCTCGCGGGCCAGTTCGGCCAGCTCTGGGTCGCTGCCCTGCTCCAGCACGACGCGGGCCATGTCGACCGCATTCTCGTGGTGCGGGATCGTGCCGCGCACGAAGTCCACATCGGCGTCGCCCGTGACGGCGAGGTCCATGCCGTCGTGCATCCGGGCGCTGGCCTCGAGAAAGGCGCGGGTCGGGGGCTGTCGTCTGCCGCCCCTTGGGGGTGATCGTGGGCGTGCTGTGCGGCGGCCGGGCCGTGGAAGCCGAAGTGCCAAAGGCGGGCTTCGGCCAGCGGCAGGGCGAGAACGGCGGCGAGCACGCGGCTGCGGGTCATGGAAGGTCTCCTTTCTGGTCGGCGAGCCGTTTGCCGGCTTCCGGTTACCGGAAGGAAAGTCACGACCCGGCGAGTTCCCGCGCCGCCGCCAGCGCCTGCGGAAGCACCTCGGCGAAGGCGTCGAGATCGGCGTCGGTGCCGGCGCTGACCCGGATGCAGCGGTCGAGCGGCGCGACGCCGGGCATCCGCACGAAGATGTCGCGCACGACCAGCTCGCGCAGCACCGCGGCCGCCAGATCGCCGTCGCCGCCGCAGTCGATGGCGACGAAATTCGCTGCCGAGGGGACGGCCAAAAGCCCGTTGTCCGCCGCGATCCGGCCCAGCCGCTCGCGGGCCGCGGCGACCTTGCGCCGAACGTCGGCCAGCCAGCTCTGGTCCTGCAGCGCCGCAAGTGCGCCGGCTTGCGACATCCGCGTCATTCCGAAATGGTTGCGCACCTTGTCGAAGGCCGCCACCAGCCTCGGCGCGGCGATGGCGTATCCCACCCGCGCCCCGGCAAGCCCGTGCGCCTTGGAAAACGTGCGCATCCGGATCACCCGCGGGTCGTCCGCGGCGATCCGCGCCTCTGCCTCGGCCGGGGCGAACTCCAGATACGCCTCGTCGAGGACCAGCAGCGTGCCCTCGGGCAGACGCGCCAGCATCGCCTCGATCACCGTGCCGCCGTGCCAGGTGCCCATGGGATTGTCGGGGTTGGAGAGGTAGACGAGCTTCGCAGCCGTCTCGGCCGCGGCGGCGACCAGTGCCTCGGGATCCTCATGGTCGCCGCGGAAGGGCACCGTCACCAGCCGCCCGCCGAACCCCGCGACATGGTAGTTGAAGGTGGGATAGGCGCCGGCCGAGGTCACCACCGGGTCGCCCGGCGCCACCACGAGCCGCACCAGATTGCCGAGAAGCCCGTCGATGCCTTCGCCCACGGCGATGTTCCCGGGCGCCACGCCATGGTGGTCGGCCAGCGCGGCACGCAGATCGTGGTTGTCGGAGTCGCCATACATCCATGCCTCGGCGGCGGCCCGCGCCATCGCCGCCACCGCCCTGGGCGAGGGGCCGAAGACGCTCTCGTTGGCGCCGAGCCGGGCACGGAACGGCCGGCCGCGGTCACGTTGCATCGCTTCGGGGCCGACGAAGGGAACAGTGGCGGGCAGGCTCGCGACGAGCGGGGTGAAGCGTGGTCCGGTCATAGGGCCTCTATGTCGGACCGGGCAGGGCCTTGCAACTCCGTCGCGAATCGCATGGACAGCATGCTATCAGCAGAGCGAGTC
>PUNI01000075.1 GCA_003551745.1 Paracoccaceae bacterium
CCGGCGCTTCGCCATTGGTTGGCGATGCGCTTGAGGGTCTGGGCCAGCCAGGCCGTAGGGTTGACGTTTTTCAAACTGTAAGTCTGCAGGAGGGTGGCGATGGTGTGCGGAGGTGGCTCGGTTGATCGTCAGGCCCCTCTGTTTCGCCCGCAGGCTGCAGGCCGCGCGATGCGCCTTCAGGCACTTGCGCAGGCATGCCCGAACCCGTGGCGCATGCCTGCGCGCATCGATCATCACGACTTTCCCGTGGATGCCCTTTCCTCCGTCTCCTGCGTTGACACCGCAAGCCTGGCGCATTGTGAGACCGTCTGGCGAGAGCGGCATCGACCCCACGCTCCAACCCGTTCGGTGATCGCATGCCGCTTCTGACCTTGATCCGGCCTGTCGGCGCGATCACGCGAATTCCTGCATTGATCCGATCAGTATCCCCGTCATGCTGACCTCGATGTCCCGGGTCAGCGCATCGACCGTGACGCCGGTGTCATATTCGACCGCCTGCCGGTCGATGCCCGACAGATCGGCCTCGGCATCGACAAAGACCCAGCGCGGGGCGTTGGCGCTCTCCAGCCCCACAGCGGCGCGCAGCACCTCCAGCGCATCCACTGCAGTGATCTGCCCGTCGCCGTTCATGTCGGCGGCGATAAAGGCCTCGGGCGTGGCCGGGCCGAAGCCGGGGGTCAGGCCCACGGCCATGCGCAGCACCTCCAGCGCGTCCGTGGCGCCAGGACGGCCATCGGTGGCGGCGTCATACGCGCGCAGGGCCTGGAACTGCCCACCGCTGCTGCCGTCGATCTCGAAGGCGTAGCGACCGGCAGCATCGGTGATATCGGAAACCGGCTCGCCCCCCGGGCGATCAAGCACCACCTCGACCCCGCCCAGCGGCCGTCCTGCGAAGTCGGCAAGGCGGACTGTGATGACGATCTCGGGCGGCGTTGCCTCGGCATCGAGCAGGTAGTCACCGTCGGCGAAGCGCAGCCGCTGGATGTCCTCCAGGCGGTCGCTACCGTCATGGTCGGGGATGGTGCGGGTGTCGGTGACGGTGGTGACGCCAGTGTCATCATCGGTGTCGATCAGGTAGTCCGCGCGGTTGCCGGAAAAGACCGCGGTGTTGTAGCCGCCGCCGCCGAACAGCAGGTCGTCGCCGGTGCCGCCCTCAAGCGTGTCGTTTCCGGTGCCGCCGTAGAGCCGGTTGTTGCCCCCGATGCCGCGCAGCAGGTTGTTGCCCGCAAAGCCGTGAAGCTCGTTGTCGATCCCGTCGGCGCCGATGATGATGTCGTCAGTGCCGAGGCCGCCCAGCTTCACCGGGGTGCCGTCCTCCTCGAAGAAGACGTCGGGTCGTGAGGGATCGAACACGATGGGCTTGAGGACCTCCGGATTGATGATGCGGATGGTCTGCGGACGGGCAACCGAGGCCAGCCCGTCGGCCTGCACGGCGCGGACGGTGAACACCTCCTCGACGAATTCGGCACCGGCGAAGTCGATCTCGGTCGTCTGGCGATAGCGGAAGCTGCCGTCGGCTGCCAGATCGAGGCTTCCGCGGCCCGGCGCCTCCACCAGTTCCAGCGTGAAGGGATCGCCCTCGGGGTCGGAGGCGGCGATGGTCCCCTCCAGCGTGCCGCCAGGCGACATCGGGAACAGCAGCCGCGAGATGCGCGGCGCATCGTCCACCGGCGTGATGTCGATCTCGATGCGCTGGCTGGTGGTACCGGCATGGGCGGCGGGGTCGCGCCCGTCGGCAAACTCCACCGGCAGGCCGGACAGCCCGCCCAACCCCTCGCCATGGCTGGCGGTATAGGCGAAGGCTCCGGCGAGGCCGTTGGCGTCCTGTTCGGGCTGGTAGTAGAGGCCGGCCAGCTGTTCGGGCGTCAGGGTGTCTCCGATATCCACCGGCACCTCGACCAGCAGGGTGATGCCGAGGTCGAGGAACTCGGGCAGCGGCGCGCGATGGAACACCGTGCCGTGGTCGGGCAGTTCGGTGACGGTGATGCCGAGGTCCGCGCCCAGCGGGTCGGTCGGCGCGCCCAGCCCCAGGGCGATGCCGGGAACGGGCGGCGCGGCGGGCAGCGGCACGGTGCGTTCGGGCGCGTCGGCGGCGGCTTCGGCATAGACGAAGGATTGCGACGCCTGGGTGTAGTCCTGCCCCGGCACGGCCAGCAGCGCCGCCAGATCGGCGGCGGCAAAGCTGTCGCCCACCTCCAGCGACGTGCCATCGGGGCGCAGGATCTCTGCGCCCAAGGGCAGAGCCACGACCCGGAACAGGGTGCCCGTGTCCAGTTCGGGCTGCGTGGCGCGGGCGTCCAGCGTGAAGGGCTCGCGCGCGTCCTCCAGGATGGTCAGGGTCCGGTCCGCGCCGACCTCAGGGGCCAGCGGGTCGAGGCGGAAGCGGTCGCCGCCCACCTCCAGGAACGCGATGTTGCGCAGATCGTAGAGGATCGGCGGCGACGCATTCACCCCGTCGATATAAGCCGCCTTTTCTGCCGCCGTCGCATCGCCGTCCAGTTCGGTCAGCGGGTTCTGCGCGACGATGGTGCCGGTCTCGGTCAGGGTGATCCGGGTGAAGCGGTCCCCCTCCAGCACCACGGTGTCGGAGCCGTCGCCGCCATCGATCACCGTGGTGCGCTGGGCCGCATCGAACGCCGCGAGGCTGGCCTGGCCGGGATCGATGATGGTGATCACATCGTCGCCCGCACCGCCGAGGATGGTGTGGCCCGGCCCGGCCACGCGGGCCGTGTCGTCGCCCTCGCCCAGATCGGCACGGATGCGCGGCCCGCCCACCACCGACAGATGGTCATCGCCAGCGCCGAGGTAGAAGGCCAGCGGATCGTTGTCGGGCAGTTCGGCCACCGGCAGGATGGCACTGCGGGCGCCGTCACCGAAGGAGAGGGTGACGGTGCGCACCGGGATGGCGGTGTCGATCAGCACCGCGTCACCATGGTCCGACAGCGTGAAGCGCTGGAAGTTGACGGCGTAATCGCCCCTTGCATGGCCCGCGCCCTCGAACCCGTCGCGCCGGTTGTCGAGGATCAGGCCCTCATCCCCGTCGGCCAGCATGTTCAGCGTCACGCCTTCGGGCGCGCGGCCATAGGCGAGCGTGTTGGTGCCGCCGCGCCCGTCCATCCAGTCGCCGCCCCCCATCCCCTCGATCACGTTGTCGGCACGGTCGCCGCGGATCGTATCGGCCATCTGCGAGCCGATGACATTGTGCACCCCGAAGGTGGTGGCGTGGGTCAGCAGGGTGCCGCCTTCGTCGCGCCATTCGGCGCGGCCATACATGACCGCCTCGCCGGTGAAATTGTTGGTGGGCGCGTCAGCGCTGGCGACATCCAGATCAACCACGGCGTAGTTGTCGGACCGGTCGGGCAGAAAGCTGATGCCGCGGTCGAAGCGCATGTCCAGCGTGTTGTCCTGCCCCTGACCCCAGAGCATCGAGCCCACGACTTGGGTATTGTCGGTCTGGGCGCTGGTGCCGATGCGGATTCGGCCCACAGGGATGTCCAGGTCGCCGTCCATGGTGCCGTAAGGGTCGTAGGAGACCAGTCGCTGCTCCAGCGTCGGATAAGTCGTGGGCGTACGGAAGGCGCTGCCGGGGAAGGAGAAGATGTCGGCGATCTTCTGCCCCTCGCCGAAGCCCAGCAGGTTGCCGTCGCCGCCACCCGCGACCAGGTCCCAGCCGCCGTTGCCGTAAAGCGCGTTGGCATGGCTGTTGCCGACCAGAACATCGTCGCCAGCGGTGCCGATCAGCCCCTCGATGTTGAAGAATTCCTCGGTCGCGTAGAGCCCGCCCGCGCTGGCTGCGGGCGCACTCGTCGTAGAGGTGATCTCGCCCGAGCCGTTGTTGTTGGTGCCGCTTTTCGAGAAGCTGATACTGCGGCCGAAGAGTCGGTCGAGCGTGACGGGTGCGATATTGTAGTCGAAACTGGAATTCTTGTTGGTGTAGGCTGGCCAGAGGTCACCAACCCACGTCGGCTCGGCCGCCGAATAGCGAGCAGAGCCGCTCAGACCCGTGGCCTGCACCCTTCCGCTGGCATCGTCCTGCCAGTATTCGACGATGCCGCTGCCGTCCTCTCCCAGCGTGACCTTCACATGGCCGGTCCGTTCATAGCGGTAATCCACGGTGACATTGCGCGTCGTGGTGCTGGTTTCGCTCGAAAAGGTGCTGCCGGTCAGGTAGCTGTAGGTCGCCGTCCCGGTCAGGGTGCCCGTGATCGTCTGGGGCGCAAAGGTCTGCAGGGCAAGGATGTCGAAGCCTTCGCCACCGTCGTAGGTGTTGTTCATCGCCGTGTTGCGCGTGATGGGCCCGCCCGCCGCCAGCAGGTCGTCGCCGTCGCCGCCGATCAGCGTGTCGTTATAGCCCTTGGCCATCAGCCGGTTGTTGCCGCCGTTGCCCTCCAGCCGGTTGGCAACCCCCGGCGCGCCGATCAGGATATCGTCATGGCCTGAGCCGATGACGTTCTCGATATCGCGCAGCGCATCGCCCTGCGCATCGCCGCGAAAGCCGCGTCCGATGCCGTCGCCGTGGAAATCGAGGTCGATGAAGATCGAGGTCGATGCATCGGCGTAGCTGACGGTATCGTTGCCCTCGCCGCCGATCATCTCGTCCGCGCCCGGCCCGCCGATGAACAGGTTGTCGCCGCCGCCGCCGATCAGCACGTTGTTGCCGCTGCCGCCGGACAGCGTGTCGTCGAACATCGCCCCTTCGATACGGTTGTCGCGGTCGTCGCCGACAAGGAGGTAGTTGATCGGGGTTTGCGCGTAGCTGCCGCCCTGCCCCTCGGGCACGAAGGTCTGCGCGAAACTCCTGTCGGCGGTCAGATTGGTGAAGCCGGTGATCATCGCCCCCAGCGCGCCCTGCTGGCCCACCGGCTTCGACAGGTCGAAATCGGCATCGACGCGCAAGGTGTTCACCCCCGCGCCGCCGTCGATGATGAAATTCGACCAGTCGTCCGTTTCGGCCTCGGTGACGAAAACGCCGATCCTGTCATCGCCCGCGCCGGACCGCACCGTCAGGCCGCGCGCCTCCAGCGCCGCAAGGCCGAAGGTGAACTCGGCGAAATTGTCACCGCCGCGCAGGTCGATGAGTTCCGGCACCCCGAAATCCGGCTCCGTGCCCACGACATGAATGGCGACCCGGTCGTTCGCTTCGGTCATCAGCACCCGCTCGATCCCGCGGATATGGACGTCGAGTGGGTGCCTGTCGATCAGGCTGAGCGTTTCGTCGCGCGGGCTGATGGCGTGCTGGGCCCAGTCCGGCAGCCCGGGAAAGGTGTAGAGGCTATAGGATGCGCCCGCGCGTGCGCCCGTGGCCAGGCCCGAAACGATCAAGGGCGTCGCCAGCATCCCCAGATCAAGCGTGTCATGGCCGCCGCCCCCATCGACGGTGTTGCGCCCCATGCCCATGAAGATCGTGTCGTCCCCCGGCCCGCCGATCACGGTGTCGTCGCCGCCCAGCATGATGATGGTGCTGCCTTCGGGCGGGGCCTCCAGCACATCGTCGCCCTCGGTGCCGACGATGGCATCGCCATAGTCGGGCGCGGGCGCGGCGCCGCCGAGGATGAAGCTCTCGATATGGCTGTTCTCATCGTCGAAGACCTGGAACTGGTCGTTGTAGAAATCCACCAGCGAGGCTTCGAACAGCGGGAAGCGCTCGCGCCACAGCGGGCCGATGTCGAAGTCGATCGTGCCGCCGATCTCGGTAAAGCCGAGGTCCACGGTGGCACCGAAGCCCGCGCTGAACTCCATCGCCGAGAGGACCAGTTCCAGGTCGAAATCCAGCCCGGTGCGGTTGTGCACGAAGGGCTGCGCGCGGTACTCGACCTCGACGAAGGTGTCGGCGCCGTCATAGCGCAGGTTCAGCGCGTCGACTTCGCTGAGATAGGGCGTGACGGACAGCGGCGCGACGGTCTCGCGCGTCTCGAAGC
>PUNI01000217.1 GCA_003551745.1 Paracoccaceae bacterium
GTATGCGCGACATAGGCCCAGGCGATGCCGAGTACGCGCGGATAACCTGCAAACGGCCCTTCGGCCAGCTTCGGCAACTGGCGATAGTATCCGGGCGGAAGGTCGTCGCGGATCTTCTGCAACTGCTGCTCGATGAGGTGGAAGTTGTCCAGCAGCCATTCCGCGGCAGGGGTGATCGTCTGCCGCGTCTGCACCGCCTGCCCGCAGGCGCGATAGGCGGCCAGGAGGACATCCGCGTTGTCGCCGACCCTTGCTGCAAGCGGCGTCACGCGCATGCGCCGGCGCGTGACCGGCTGGGCCCGCGCCAGGGAGATCGCATGATGTTCAAGGCGCTCGGCGCCGAACAGGTCGGACCGGATGACCGCCGTATCCCGCCAGAGATCGGAGCCTGCGCGCACTCGGACGAGGTCGTGCCAGAGCGCGGATGCCGCGCCAGAGCCCGCCGCGGAAAGCAGGCCTTGACCCCATGGCTTCACCGCGCGGCCGGGAGGTTACCGCATTCGGAGCCATTTTCGGACGGGACAGCGTCAGCCGATGATCCGGCCAGGGCCGGCGTTGCTTCGCCACCCCTGCGCGACCCGGCGATGCCCGGCGGGCAGGGCCGCCAGTCCGCACGTATCCGGCGGGTCATCGTGGTCCATTCTTCCTCAATACGATTCCAGGTCATGTGCAGTTCCTTTCTGGTCATGGCAGGTTGCCCTGCCGACGGCGCCGGCCTCCGTTTCAACGGATATCGTCGCGGACGCGTCCCACCGGGATGGTGCATACAGTGGGCACGCAATGCGTCCGATAGCCTCCTGACAGGCGCGCGTGCGCAGCAGGGCCAGCGTCGGACAGCTTGATCATACTGCCGCGCGGCGACGGCCGGACTGATGCATGTTGGTGCCCCCCTGCGTCGGCCACCACACACGGCCCGGACGTTTCGCCGCAGCGATCGCATCCTGGAAGCGGCCGCGCTGCCTGGTGAGGCGCTGCAGGGCATGGCTCGGCGGCGGCGGGATGTGGAGCGGATCGAGCTCAGGTCCCCCGAAGCCCGGAATGGCGGTCAGCACATCTGCATCCGCGAGATCGGTCTTGGCGTGTTCGGAGAGATGGCGGCGCAGCGCCTTGACGCGCTTGCCTTTGACCCGGGTTACCGAGATATCGCTGTCGGCGAGCCTGTGTGCGACGGGAAACCAGCTCATGCCAATGGGCTCCATGACAGCCAGAACGCTGTCGTCGGGCCCGAGCTCCTCGTTTGCCCGCGCCACGAAGGCGTCAAGCGCGCCCACCTCGTAGCGGCGCAAAAGTCGGCCACTCTCAGGTATGGGCGGGCGGCTGCCACGAGGGGGCGCCCAGTCAGCAGCGCTCACCAAGGAGCTGGCGGTTGACTGGGCGCCTTGGCCTGTCAGGGCCAAGCCCGGGCGGGTTGGTTCAGGCCGGATCGGTGGGTTTGCGCGTGCGGCTTTGTGCGAGCCGGTAGCTCTCGCCGTTCATCTCGAGGATGTTGACGTGGTGGGTGAGGCGGTCGAGGAGGGCGCCGGTCAGGCGTTCGGTGCCGAAGACCTCAGTCCATTCGTCGAACGGCAGGTTGCTGGTGATCAGCGTGGCGCCGCGCTCGTAGCGCTGGGAGATCGTCTCGAACAGCAACTCGGCGCCGGTCTTCGACAGCGACACGAAGCCCAGCTCGTCGATGATCAGCAGCTTGACGGCGGCCATCTGCTTCTGGAGGCGGAGCAGGCGGCGTTCATCGCGGACCTCCATCAGCTCGTTGACCAGGGCGGCGGCGGTGGCAAAGCTGACGGACAGGCCCTTCTGGCATGCAGCCAGCCCAAGCCCGAGAGCCACATGAGTTTTTCCGGTGCCGCTTGGCCCGAGAGCGATGACGTTCTCGCGCCGGTCGAACCAGTCGCAGCGGGCGAGCTCCAGCACCTGCATCTTGTTGAGCTTCGGGATCGCCCTGAAGTCGAAGCTGTCGAGGCTCTTGGGGGCCGCGAACTTCGCGGCCCTGATCCGGCGCTCGACCATGCGGCGTTCACGGTCGATCAGCTCCAGCTCGACCAGGCGGGCCAGGAACCGGACGTGGCACAGCCCCTCGGCTGCGCACTGGCGGGCCTGCTTGTCGTGTTCCCGCAGGAAGGTCGGCAGCTTGAGGGTCTTGAGATGATGGGCGAGCAGGATCTGCGGAGCCTCGGTCATGCCGCATCTCGCGCCAGCAGGGTCATGTAGCTGGCGGCCCGGGTGGTCGCGATGGTGGCGCGCGGCAGGTAGCCGCCGGTGAAGCCGTGCTCGTCGCGCAACCGCTCGAACACCTACTTCCCCGTGTGCCGCTGCTTGTGATGGACCCCGCGATCCTCCTCCAGACAGCCGTCGATGATGACAGTGAACCCATCCAGCTTGGGCCGCTTCACAGGTGCGGTGCGCCGGTATCCGGGGGGCACCTAGAACGCCAGGATCTTGCGCACGCTGTCGCGCGAGATGTTGAAGTGCCGCGCCGCCTGCCGCTGGCTCATGCCCTCCGCACAAGCCAGACGAACCTTCCGATACATGTCCACGGTGATGATCCTCCCACCCTCCCTACAGCCCGCAGGAAGTACAAAGGTGGACGACTTTCACGCCGCCCGCAGCGGGCCTACCCCGCCGCTACCGTGGACGAATTTTGCACCGACGTTCTCAACCCTGGGCAGCGGAAGCAAGCATTCCTTTGTATGCCGCGGCAGGGGGTTGACCTCTCCAGCTAGGGCGCCGATAGCCACAGGGTCGCAAGGATCGGAGGGGTTTGGCCTGCTCCGATGGCTATGCCGGGCGCCCATCCCCCGGCCAACCCTGCCTCTCCGGACCCTCCATCCATGACCCTGACCGACCGCCTCCGGCTGTTCACCGACCGTTTCCGTGCCGAGTGGCTGGGCAATCCGCGGGCCGAGCTGCTGGCGGGCCTCGTGGTGGCGCTGGCGCTGATCCCCGAGGCGATCGCGTTTTCCATCATCGCGGGGGTGGACCCGAAGGTGGGGCTCTACGCATCGTTCTCCATCGCGGTGATCACGGCCATCGTGGGCGGGCGGCCGGGGATGATCTCGGCGGCGACGGCGGCCACGGCGGTGCTGTTCGTCACGCTGGTGCGCGATCACGGGCTGGAATACCTGCTGGCGGCGACGGTACTGGCGGGGCTCATACAGATCGGCATCGGGGCGCTGAAGCTTGCGTTCGTGATGAAGTTCGTCTCGCGCTCTGTGCTGACGGGCTTCGTCAATGCGCTGGCGATCCTGATCTTTCTGGCGCAGATCCCCGAGCTGGTGGGGGTGCCGATGGAGACCTATGTGCTGGTGGCCGCAGGCCTCGCGATCATCTACGGGCTGCCTTACCTGACGACCGCCATTCCCTCGCCGCTGATTGCCATCGTGCTGCTGACCGGGGTGGTGTGGTTCATGGGCGTGGACGTGCGACTGATCGGCGACATCGGCGAGTTGCCCGACACGCTGCCGGTGTTCCTGATCCCCGACATTCCGCTGAATTTCGAGACCTTCATGATCATCCTGCCGGTGTCGTTGGCGGTTGCCATCGTCGGCACGCTGGAAAGCCTGATGACGGCCTCCATCGTGGATGAACTCACCGACACCACCTCGGACAAGAACCGCGAATGCGTGGGCCAGGGCGTGGCCAACACCGCCACCGGCTTCATAGGCGGCATGGCCGGATGCGCCATGATCGGGCAGTCGATCATCAACGTGAAATCGGGCGGCCGGGCGCGACTTTCGTCATTTTCCGCCGGGGTGATCCTCTTGTTCCTGATCCTGGTGCTGGGGGATTTCGTGCGCAACATCCCCATGGCGGCGCTGGTGGCGGTGATGATCATGGTCTCCATCGGGACCTTCTCCTGGACCTCGCTGAAGAACCTGCGCGTGCATCCTGTCAGCTCGTCGGCGGTGATGGTGACGGTGGTGGCGATCGTGGTCGTGACCCACAACCTCGCCTATGGGGTACTGGCCGGCGTGCTGCTGTCGGGGGTGTTCTTTGCCGCCAAGATCGCGCAGATCTTCCGTGTCCGGTCCGAGCTGTCGGACGATAGCCGATCGCGCCGCTACATCGTCGAGGGCCAACTCTTCTACGCCTCGGTCGAGGACTTCCTCGCCGCGTTCGACTTCCGCGAGGCGCTGGATGAGGTCATCCTCGACGTCTCCCGCGCCCATATATGGGACATCTCCTCGGTTGCAGCCGTCGACATGGTGGTGTTGAAGTTCCGCCGCGAGGGCGCGAAGGTCGAGCTGGTGGGCATGAACGAAGCCTCCGAGACCATCGTCGACCGGCTCGCCGTGCACGACAAACCCGGCGCACTGGACAATCTGACGCCCGGACACTGAGGCGGGGAGAGGGACCATGGAAACCATCGCCGCCTTCATCGACGGCTCGACCTATGCCGCCAGCGTCTGCGACCACGCCGCCTGGGCCGCCGCGCGGCTGGGGGCGCCGGTGGTGCTGGTGCACGCGCTCGGCCGGCCCGACAGCTCCAGCGCGCCGGCCGACCTGTCGGGCAACCTGCGCCTCGGCGCACGTCGGTCGCTGCTGGAGAAGCTCGCGAGGCACGACGAGGAGCGCGCCGCGCTGGCGGTGGAGCGGGGCCGGGCGCTGCTCGACGACGCGAAGGCCCGGATGATCGCGGCGGCCGACATCGATGTCACGACCCGGCTGCGCCGCGGCGACCCGGCCGAGGCCTATGCCGAGATGCTGGACACCACCCGCCTGACCCTGATCGGCAAGCGCGGCGAGGACGCAAGCGGCGAGATGGCCCATCTCGGCTCCAACCTCGAACGGCTGGTGCGCGCCTCCACCCGTCCCGTGATGGTGGTCAGCCGCGCCTTCCGCCCCATCGAACGTTTCCTGATCGCCTTCGACGGCGGCCCCTCCGCCACCCGCGCGGTCGAGCGCGTCTGCGACAGCCCGCTGCTGCGGGACGCCGAGGTCCATCTCCTGACCGCCGGCGGCGATCCCGACCGGCTGACCGCCGCCGCCGACCGGCTGCGCAGCGCTGGCTTCGCGGTGCAGGAGCACCGCGTCGAGGCAGGCCCCGAAGACGCCATCACCGAGGCCGTCCGCGACCACGACATCGGCCTTCTGGTCCTTGGCAAATCCGGCCATTCCCGCCTGCGCCAGCTCTTCATCCGCTCCACCACCCTTGTCCTCATGCGCAGCTGCCAGGTCCCCGAGCTTATCTTCCCGTGAACGGGGAACCACGGTACACGCCCATCAAGAGCACGGGCCAACCGAGGCGCGATCCAGAAACGAAGCAGTGAGGTAACCGCCCGGTTGCGACCGCCTGCCCGGTTTGAGTGCGGTGGGTTAGCTTGCGTCGTTACTGACGTCATTACGGACGTCAGCTGCGACGGGGGCGGGTATGCGGGACGGGGTACTTCTTGGGGGGGAGCGGCGGCGTCGCTGGACGGATGAGGCCAAGCTGGCGATCCTGGGCGAGGTCGGGGTGAACGGCTGGACGGTTCAGGATGTCGCGCAGCGGCATGACGTGGCCCGGCAGCAGATCTACCAATGGCGGCGGGAGATGCGGCGCAAGGCGCTATGGCCGACGGCCTCGGCGTCGGTGTTCCTGCCGGTGGAGATGGCGGGAGCTCCGGAAGGAGCAGCGACCATGGAGCCGGGCAGTTCGGTGGCCGAGATCACGGTGATGCTGCGCAACGGTCGGCAGCTGCGCTGTCCCGAGGGGATCGGCGAGGCGTCGCTCGTTCGGCTGGTGCGGCTACTGGAGACGGCATGATCGGGCCGGGAACCGGGGTTCGGGTTTACCTCGCCTGCGGCGCGACCGACATGCGCAAGGGGATCGCGGGACTGGCGGCGCTGGCGCAGGACCATCTGCGGCAGCGGCCCACGGGTGGGGCGGTGTTCGCGTTCCGCGGCCGCAAGGTGAGAA
>PUNI01000384.1 GCA_003551745.1 Paracoccaceae bacterium
CCGAGCGCGGGGTGGAGTGCTACCAGTCGATCCGCGGCGACAACCCGCTGGTGATCCAGCCGCTCTCGACCGGCATCACCTACCAGCTGATCCCCCGCACCATGAACGACGGCATCCCCATGCACACCATGGGCTATGGCCGCACCTCGGCGGTGAACGGCGAGGTCTTCAACTGGACCTTCAACTACCCCGGTACCTACTGGGACGGGGCCAGCGTGATCATCAACTATCTTCTGGAAGAGAACGACGGCTCGCTCGACGGCAAGAAGATCGTGCTGCTCTATCACAACTCGGCCTACGGGCGCGAGCCGATCCCCACGCTGACCCGGCTGGCCGAGCGCGAGGGCTACGAGTTCCTGCCCATCGGCGTCGACAGCCCCGGCCAGGAGCAGGGCAGCCAGTGGCTGCAGATCCGCCGCGAGCGGCCCGATTACGTGCTGATGTGGGGCTGGGGCGTGATGAATGCCGTGGCCATCCAGGAAGCCGCGAACATCCGCTTCCCGATGGAGAACTTCATCGGCGTCTGGTGGTCGGGCTCGGAGCAGGACGTGCGGCCCGCCGGCATGGGCGCCGACGGCTACAAGTCGCTCGCCATGCACGGCACCGGGCGCGACTATCCGATCTATGACGACATCCAGCAGTATGTGATCGACGCTGGCCTTGCCGCCGGCACCGGCGAGGAGGTCGGCACCGTGCTCTACTCACGCGGCCTCTATGCCGCGATGCTCGCGGTCGAGGCCGCGAAGAGGGCGCAGGAGATCCACGGGGTGGCGCAGATCACCCCGGCGATGATGCGCGACGGCATGGCAAATCTGGTAATCACCGAAGAGCTGATGACCGAACTCGGCCTGCCCAACTTCGGCCCGCCCTTCGAGGTGAGCTGCCAGAACCATGGCGGCTCCGGTCAGGCGATGATCCAGCAGTGGGATGCCTCCGCCGGCGAGTGGAACCTGATCACCGACTGGATCGACTCCGACCGCGAGCTGATCATGGAGATGGTGATGGATGACAGCCTCGCCTATGCGGCCGAGAACGACATCACCCCGACCTGTCTGGAGATGTCGGGCGGCTGAGCCCGGCCCCGGGGCGCGCGCCCGATCACGGGTGCGCGCCCTGCCCGCAGCGCAAGCGAGACGGAGCCCGCCATGCTCGACGCCGGCCAGACCCGCGAGGCACTCCTCGAGGTCAACAACATCGAGGTGATCTACAACCATGTGATCCTCGTCCTGAAGGGGGTCAGCCTTTCGGTCCCCAAGGGCGGCATCACGGCGCTGCTCGGCGGCAACGGCGCGGGCAAGTCGACCACGCTCAAGGCGATCTCGGGGCTTCTGCATTCCGAGCGCGGCGAGGTGACCAAGGGCTCCATCCTTTACCGCGGCGAGAACGTGGCCCATGGCGGCCCGTCCGAACTGGTGAACCGCGGCGTCATCCAGGTGATGGAAGGCCGCCACTGCTTCGAACATCTGACCGTCGAGGAGAACCTGCTGACCGGCGCCTTCACCCGCAAGGACGGCCGCGCCGAGATCCAGAAGGACCTCGATCTGGTCTATTCCTACTTCCCCCGCCTGAAGGAGCGTCGCAGGTCGCAGGCCGGCTACACCTCGGGTGGCGAGCAGCAGATGCCCGCGATCGGGCGGGCGCTGATGAGCCGGCCCGAGACGATCCTGCTCGACGAGCCCTCGATGGGGCTCGCCCCGCAGCTGGTGGAGCAGATCTTCGAGATCGTGAAGCGGCTGAACGAGGAACAGGGCGTCACCTTCCTGCTCGCCGAACAGAACACCAATGTCGCGCTGCGCTTCGCGCACACCGGCTACATCCTCGAATCGGGGCGCGTGGTGATGGAGGGCGCGGCCGATGCGCTGCGCGAGAACCCCGACGTGAAGGAGTTCTACCTCGGCATGTCCGATACCGGACGGCGCAGCTATCGCGAGGTGCGCAGCTATCGACGGCGCAAGCGCTGGCTCGCCTGAACCGAGATCGTTGGGACGGCGCCGGCAGCATGGCCCGACCGGCGCACGACAGGGAGGCGCGGGACCGGCCATGAGCAATTTCGACGACCTCGAGACACGCGGTGCCGAGGCCCGCGCCGCCGACCTGGCCCGCGACCTGCCGGCGCAGATCGCCCGGTGCAGGGCGTTGCCCGGCTATGCCGAGGCGCTCGCCGGTGTCGATCCGGCCGCCGTGACCGACCGCGAGGCGCTGGCGCGGCTGCCGGTGCTGCGCAAGGCGGCGCTGGGCGCAGCGCAGGCCGCGGCCGCGCCCTTCGGCGGCTTTGCCGCCGCGCCCGTTGCGCAGTTCGAGCATGTCTTCCAGTCGCCGGGCCCGATCTACGAACCCGGCCGCAGCGGGCATGACTGGTGGCGGCTGGGCCGCTTTCTCCATGCCGCCGGCATCGGCGCGGGCGACATCGTGCAGAACTGCTTCTCCTATCACCTCGTGCCCGCCGGCATGATGTTCGAGAACGCCGCCCGCGCCGTCGGCGCCACCGTCCTGCCCGCCGGTACCGGGCAGACCGAGTTGCAGGTCCGCGCCGCCGCGGACATCGGCACCACCGCCTATGCGGGCACGCCGGACTATCTCAAGGTCATCCTCGATACGGCCGCCGAGATGGGTGAGCGGCTGAGGATCGGCACGGCCGTGGTGGGCGGCGGGGCCCTGTTCCCGTCGCTGCGCCAGTACTATGCCGAGGCCGGCATCACCTGCCTGCAGTGCTACGCCACCGCCGATCTCGGCAATATCGCCTACGAGACGCTTGGCCCGGACGGCCAGCCGGCCGAGGGGATGGTGGTGGACGAGGGCGTGATCGTCGAGATCGTGCGGCCGGGCACCGGCGACCCGGTGCCCGACGGCGAGGTGGGCGAGGTGGTGGTGACGACGCTCAACCCCGACTACCCGTTGATCCGCTTCGCCACCGGGGATCTCTCTGCGGTGCTGGAGGGCGAGAGCCCCTGCGGCCGTACCAACCAGCGGATCAAGGGCTGGATGGGCCGGGCCGACCAGACCACCAAGATCAAGGGCATGTTCGTGCGCCCCGAACAGGTCGCCGCCTTCGTCGCCCGCCACGCCGAGGTCAACCGCGCCCGGGTCATCGCACGGCGCGAGGGCGAGATGGATGTGATGACCGTGCAGGTCGAGACGCGCGCCGGCAATCCCCAGTTGTATGAGGGATCGCTGATGGATACGCTCAAGCTGCGCGGACGGGTCGAACTGGTGCCGCCCGGAAGCCTTCCCAACGACGGCAAGGTGATCGAGGACCAGCGCAGCTACGACTGAGCCTGCCCGCGCCGAGGCGCCGGAGGCGGCCGGAGCGGCGGGGGAGGGCGATGCGGGCACCGCGGAGGGCGACAGGCAAGGCGGTCTGGGCGGCCGGGTTCCTGCTGGCCACGGCGCTTGCGCTGCGCGCCGAGGAGCCCGAGCCGCGCCACCTCGCGCTGGTGATTGGCAACGAGGGCTATGCGGGCGCCGCGCCCATCCGGCTTTCGGCGGCCGTCGAGGCCGCTGCGGACGAACTCGCTGCGGCAGGGTTCCGGGTTCTGACGGCTACCGACATGGAGGCCGCCGCCATGCGCGCGCGGCTGGGGGCCCTGCTGGAGGCGCCGGCACCGGAGCGGCTGGTGATCCTGCTGGCCGGTCACTTCGCGCAGGGCGGCGGCCAGAGCTGGTTTCTGGGCATCGACGCGGAGCGGCCGGGGCTGGCCACCGCCGACGGCATGGGGCTGCCGCTCTCGACGGTGCTGGCGGTGGCCGGCGCGCATCCCGGCGGGGCGGTGATCCTGCTCGGGACCGAGGCCCGGCGCAGCGGACTGGGGCAGGGGCTCGCGCCCGGTATCGGCCCGCTGACGGCGCCGCAGGGTGTCGCGGTGATCTGGGGCGAACTGGGCGAGGTGATCGAATTCGCCGAACGCGGCCTCACCCGGTCCGAGCGCAGCCTGCCGGAGCTGCTGGCCGACTGGCCCGACCTCCGCACCGCAGGCTTTCTCTCGCCGCTGATCCCCTTCCTCGGGGCCGAGCTTCCGCCGGGGCGCACCGAAAGCGTCGCCGACACCGAGGCTCGGCGTGACCGGGCCGCCTGGGCCGCCGCCGTCGAGACCGACAGCCTGGCGGCCTATCGCGGCTATCTGGAGGCGCATCCGGAAGGCCGTTTCGCCGCTGAGGCCGCCGCCGCCGCGGACCGGATCGCCAACGATCCCGAACGGATCGAGGCGGCGCTGAACCTCGACCGCGAACGCCGGCTGCGGGTGCAGCGCGATCTCGAAACGCTCGGGTTCTCCACCGGAGGGGTGGACGGGATCTTCGGGCCGGCGACCCGCGCCGCCATCCAGGGCTGGCAGGCGCTGCGCGGTCTCGACGACACCGGCTTCCTGACGGTCACCCAGGTCGCATTGCTCGACCGCGAGGCGCGGGTCCGCACCGCCGAGCGCGAGCAGGCCGAGCGTCGCGCCGCGGCCGCCGCCGAGGCCGCCGACCGGGATTTCTGGCGCGATGCCGGGGCCGGCGCCGACGAGGTTGGGCTGCGGGCCTATCTCGTCCGCTTCCCCGAGGGCCTCTATGCGGATCTCGCCCGTGGCCGGCTGACCGAACTCGCCACCGACCGCGACCGCAGGGAGTGGCAGGATGCCCGCGCAGCCGATACCGCGGCCGCCTATCGGCGCTATCTGCGCGCGCACCCCGAGGGGCTCTTTGCCGAGGCGGCCCGCGCCCGGCTCGACGAGATCGCCGGCGCGGCCGAGCGTGCGGCTTGGGCCGCGGCCGGGGCGACCGACAGCGCCGAAGGCTACCGGAGCTTTCTGGAGAGCTTCCCCGACAGCGTCTTCGGCGAGATCGCCACAGCACGGCTGTCGGCACTGGAGGCCGCCGCAACCGCCGATCCGGCCGTGGCGGCTGCCGAGGAGCGATCGCTCGGCCTCAACACCCTCTCCCGCAGCCTGATCGAGACGCATCTTCAGCTGGCGGGGCTCGAGCCCGGGACCATCGACGGGCGCTTCGACACGGCCGCGCGCCGGGCGCTGAGCGCCTATCAGCAGACCCGCGACCTGCCCGCGACCGGCTTCGTCAGCCGCGACACGCTGCGCCGGATGATCGACGAGGGCCTGCCCATGCTGCTGGACTGAGGCGCGGAAAGGCTTTGGCGCCGGCGCGGAGGCTGCTAGCCTTCCACCGGCGGGGCAATCTGCGGAGGAGTAGCGCGATGCGATTGATGGTGGTCCTGATCGGGCTGCTGCTCGCCCAGCCGGCTCTGGCCGACCGCCGCGGCACGGTGGCGGTCAGTGCCGAGCTCATGACCGAGGCCGAGCTCGAGGCCGGGGCGCTGCTGGAGGTGCTGCAGCGGCGCGGGTTCGAGGCAACCGGCGGCAGCGAGCTGTCGGCCGCCGAGATGCGCGACGCTCTAACCGAGCTGCACGCCGGCGGCGCACCGGCCGAACGCCTGGTCGTGGCGCTGATCGGACGTTTCGTGCATGCCCCCACGTCCCCCACCGGAGGCTGGTTCCTCGCGGCCGGCGACAGTCCGGTGGATCTGGTGACGGCCGGAGCGCAGGGCATCGATCTGGCGACGGTCTTCCAGATCGCCACGCTTGCGCCGGCCGGCGCCGTGATCCTGCTTGGCGAGGTGGAGGGCGAGGTCGGGGCGGGGCTGGAGCCCGGTGCCGGCCCGCTCGATCCGCTGCCGCAGGGCATCACCGTCATCCGTGGTCCGGCCGAAGCGGTGGCCGAGCTTCTGGCGGGCGACCTGCTGGCGCCGGGCGTTGCGGTCACCGCCGCGCTGGAGGCTAGGCCGGAGCTCGAGGGCGCGGGGCTGCTGCTGCCGGGCCTCGCGCTGATCCCGGCCGGCGAGGCGGAGGTGGAGGTTGTTCCGCCCCCGCTCGACGCCATCTCGGCGGCCGAGGCG
>PUNI01000040.1 GCA_003551745.1 Paracoccaceae bacterium
ATCACCATCACTGGCCTGCAGATGGGCAGCATCATCGCCTTTTCGATCATCACCGAGACGGTGTTCCAGTGGCCCGGGGTCGGGGCCTTCTTCATCGCCGCCGTGCGTTTTGTCGATGTGCCGGTGATGGCCGCCTATCTGATGCTGATCGCGCTGATCTTCGTGGTCATCAACCTGATCGTCGATCTGCTCTACTACGTCGTCGATCCGCGCCTGCGGGTGGACCGTGGCGGGGCGCGGCATTAGGGGGCGGGCGATGAGCGACTTCACCCCCGAGACCCGCCCCTCCGCCCTGCGCCGGGCCTGGGACAGCGATCTGGCCTATTCCTTCCGCACCTCGCCGGTGGCGCTGGTCTCGGGCATCGTGGCGCTGGCGATCATCCTCGGCGCCGTCTTCGCGCCCTGGCTCGCGCCCTACGATCCCTTCGACCCGGGCAGCCTGAACCTGATGGACGGCTTCACCCCGCCGATGGAGCCCAACCCCTTCACCGGCAACGTCTACTGGATGGGCACCGACAACCAGGGCCGCGACGTCTTCTCCACCATCCTCTACGGCGCCCGCACCTCGCTCTTCGTGGGCTTCGCCGCCGTGCTCTTCGCGATGGTGCTGGGCATCTCGCTGGGGCTGGTGGCGGGCTATCGCGGCGGCTGGCTCGACGGGCTCCTGATGCGGATCGCCGACGTGCAGCTCACCTTCCCGTCGATCCTGCTGGCGCTCCTGATCTTCGGCGTGGCCCGCGGCTTCATCCCGCCAGCCTATCGCGAGGCGATGGCGATCTGGGTCCTGATCATCGCGATCGGGCTGTCGGACTGGGTGCAGTACGCCCGCGTGGTGCGCGGCGCGACGATGGTGGAGAAGAACAAGGAGTATATCCAGGCCGCCCGCGTGATCGGCGTGCACCCCGCGAAGATCCTTGTCACCCACATCCTGCCCAACGTGATGGGCCCGGTGCTGGTGATCGCCACCATCGGGCTGGCGCTCGCCATCATCGCCGAGGCGACGCTCTCCTTCCTCGGCGTCGGCCTGCCGCCGACCCAGCCGTCGCTCGGCACGCTGATCCGCATCGGCCAGGGCTTCCTGTTCTCCGGCGAGTGGTGGATCCTCGCCTTCCCTGCCATCGCGCTTCTGGCGCTGGCGCTGTCGGTCAACCTGCTGGGCGACTGGCTGCGCGACGCGCTCAACCCGCGTCTGCGGTGAGGGGCCCGCGCCGATGGTCTCCAACGTGCCCCTGCTGTCGGTCCGCGATCTCGTGGTGGAGTTTCCCACCCGGCGCGGGATGCTGCGCGCGCTCGACAAGGTGTCCTTCGATATCGCCGAGGGCGAGGTGCTGGGGATGGTGGGTGAGTCCGGTGCCGGCAAGTCGATCACCGGCTCGGCCATCATCGGGCTGATCGAGCCGCCCGGCCGGATCGCCGGCGGCGAGGTCTGGCTGAGGGGGGAGCGGATCGACAATCTCTCCGAGGAGAGGATGCGCCGGGTGCGCGGGCGGCGCATCGGCATGGTGTTCCAGGACCCGCTCACGTCGCTCAACCCGCTCTACACCATCGCCGACCAGCTGATCGAGACGATCCGGACCCATGCCGACATCGGCGAGAAGGCCGCGCGGGACCGCGCCATCGGGTTGCTCGATCAGGTGGGCATCCCGGCGGCGCGGCGGCGGATCGACGACTATCCGCACCATTTCTCGGGGGGCATGCGGCAGCGGGTGGTGATCGCGCTGGCGCTCGCCGCCGAGCCCGATCTGGTGATCGCCGACGAGCCCACAACCGCGCTCGACGTCTCCGTGCAGGCCCAGATCATCGACGTGCTCAAGGAGATCTGCGCCGAGCGCGGCGCTGCGGTGATGCTGATCACCCACGACATGGGCGTGATCGCCGAGACCGCAGACCGGGTGGCGGTGCTCTACGCCGGCCGGATGGCCGAGATCGGCCCGGTGGCCGACGTGATCAAGGCCGCCGAGCACCCCTACACCCGCGGGCTGATGGGCTCGATCCCCACCATCACCCAGACCGGCGACCGGTTGACCCAGATCCCCGGCGCGATGCCCCGGCTCAACGCCATCCCCGCTGGCTGCGCCTTCAACCCGCGCTGCCCCGAGGTGATGCCCCGCTGCCGCAGCGAACGCCCCGAACTGCTGCCGCGGGCGCAGGGGCGGCAGGTGGCCTGCTGGCTCTATGCCCGCGAAGGGGTCCGGCATGGGTGACGCGCTGGTCCGCGTCGAGGGGCTGACGCGGTATTTCGATGTCTCCAAGCCCTGGCTCAACCGCGTGATCGAGCGCGAGCCCAAGGCCTGGCTGACCGCGGTCGCCGACGTCAGCTTCGAGATCCGCCGTGGCGAGACCTTCGCGCTGGTGGGCGAGAGCGGGTCGGGCAAGTCCACCATCGCCAAGATGATCGTCGGCCTGCTGCCGCCCTCGGAAGGCCGCATCGTCTTCGACGGCCAGCCGATGGCGGGCACTGCGGGGGCTGCCATGCGCAGCCTGCGGCGACGGTTCCAGATGATCTTCCAGGACCCCTTCGCCAGCCTCAACCCGCGCTGGCGGGTGGGCGACATCATCGCCGAGCCGATCCGCACCTTCGGCCTAGCCTCGGGCGCCGAGGTCCGCCGCGAGGTGGGCCGCCTGCTGGAGGTGGTGGGCCTCGGCGCCGCCGACGCCGCCAAGTTCCCCCACGAGTTCTCGGGCGGGCAGCGCCAGCGCATCGCGATCGCCCGGGCACTTTCGTCGAAGCCCGAGTTCATCGTCTGCGACGAGCCCACCTCGGCGCTCGACGTCAGCGTGCAGGCGCAGATCCTGAACCTGATGCGCGACCTGCAGGACGAGTTCGGGCTGACCTATCTGTTCATCTCGCACGACCTGTCGGTGGTCCGCCACATGGCCAACCGGATCGGCGTTCTCTATCTCGGGCGGCTCGCCGAGGTGGCCGAGGGCAAGCGACTCTTCCGCGAGCCGCGCCACCCCTACAGCCGGATGCTGCTCGACGCGGTGCCCGATCTCGAGATGTCGGGGCGCCGCCGCAAGCGGGTGGAGGGCGAGATCCCCAACCCGATCGACCCGCCGCCGGGCTGTGCCTTCCACCCGCGCTGCCCGCTGGTGGCCGACCGCTGCCGCCGCGAGATCCCGGCGCCGGTGCCGGTGGCCGACGGCATGGCCGCCTGCTTCGCGGTCGAAGAAGGGCGCGGCTGACCGGCTGCGGCAATTGGGGGCTGGTCGCCACGCCCCGGTCGGGTAGACATGTCAACGGGATGGCGGGCAGAGCGCATCCGGGCGCGCAACGTCGCGCGGCAGGGACAAGGGAGACAGGCGATGCGGCTGATCCGGTTCCGCGTGACCAATTTCCGGTCGGTTGCCGACAGCGGCTGGCTCGACGTCGACGAGGCCACCGCGCTGATCGGCGTGAACGAGAGCGGCAAGACCAACCTGCTGCTGCCGCTGTGGAAGCTGAATCCCGCCCGCGACGGCGAGATCCAGCCCACCTCGGATTTTCCCAAGGCGCTCTTCGGCCAGATCCGAGATGCGCCCGGCAGCCATCGCTTCATCGAGGCCGAGTTCGACCCGGGCCACGACGCGGCGCGGCTTGCCGATCTGGCCGGCATGCCCGTGGAGGGGGTGACGCCGGTGCGGGTGGCGCGCTTCTACGACGGCCGCCACGAGATCGCCTTCCCCTCGGACCGGCGCGAGACCGAGGCGCCGGTGGCGGCGATCCGGGCGCTGCTCGACGAGGGTGTGGCGCGGATCGGGGCGGCGACCCCGCTGAAGAGCGAGGCCGAGCTGCACGCGCAGGCGCAGGCGCGGCTGGCCGAGCTGCGCAAGGGGCTGGCGCGAACGAAGACGCTCGACGCCGCGGCCGTGGGCGCATTGCACGACGCCGTGGCGGAGCTGCTGCCCGAGAGCCCGGCCAAGACCAGCAAGCTTGTGCCCGCGCTGACCCGCCTTGCCGGCCAGCTCGCTGCCGAGCGCGACCGCATCGGCCGGCCCGACCCGGCGAGCGTGGAGGCGCTGCGCAAGGCCGTGCTGGAGGCGCTTCCACCCTTCGTCTACTATTCGAACTACGGCAATCTCGACAGCGAGATCTACCTGCCGCATGTGGTCGAGAACCTCGCCCGCGAGGATCTGGGCGCCAAGGAGGCCGCCAAGGCGCGCACGCTCCGGGTGTTGTTCGGCTTCGTCGGGCTGGAGCCCCAGGAGATCCTCGAGCTTGGTCGTGATTTCAAGGATATCCGCGCGGAAGCGGAGGCCGAGGTCGTGCGCCGCGAGGGCGCACAGGGGTTTTTCAAGACACTGTTCCGGCGCGGTGTGTCGAAGGCCACCGGGGGCGACGCGCCAGGCACCGAGGAGCTCGCGCGCATCGCCGAGGCCAAGCGCACGCGCTCGATCCTGCTGCAATCGGCCGGCACCAAGCTGACCGACAGCTTCCGCGAATGGTGGAAGCAGGGCGACTATCGCTTCCGCTTCGAGGCCGACGGCAACCATTTCCGCATCTGGGTCGCCGACGACCGCCGCCCGCAGGAGATCGAGCTGGAGAACCGCTCCACCGGGTTGCAGTGGTTCCTGAGCTTCTTTCTCGTCTTCGTGGTGGAGAGCGTGGGCGCGCATCGACGGGCGGTGCTGCTGCTCGATGAGCCCGGCCAATCGCTGCATCCGCTGGCGCAGCGCGACCTCTCGGCCTTCTTCGAGGGGCTCGCGGAGTCGAACCAGCTGCTCTACACGGCCCATTCACCGTTCCTTGTGGACGCCGACCGGCTGGAGCGGGCGCGCAAGGTCTATGTGGCGGGTGACGGCTCGACGCGCGTGACGGGCGATCTGCGCGAGACGGAGGGCAGCGACAGCCAGCGGGGCGCTGCCTATGCGGTGCATTCGGCGCTGAACCTCAGCGTGGCCGAGGCGATGCTCTGGGGCTGCCAGCCGGTGGTGGTGGGCGGCACGGTCGATCAGCTTTACCTCAGCGCGGTCAAGGCGCTGCTGGTCGCGGGCCGGCGCATCTCGCCGGCGCGGGAGATCGCGTTCCCGCCCTCGGGCGGGGTGCGGATCGCAAAGGTCGTAGCCAGCATGCTCTCGGGGCAGTCCGAGCAGTTGCCGGCGATCCTCTTGGCCGACGATGCCGACGGCCGCGCCATGGCGGCCGATCTGCGCGCCGGGCTCTATGCCGAGGCCGGGCGCCAGGTGCTCGATCTGGCCGAGATCACCGGCATGGCCGGGGCGCGGGCGGAGGATCTGTTCCCGCCGGCCTTCCTTGCCGATCTGCTCGACCGGATCGAGCGGCGGCCCGAGACGCGGATGGCGGACGTGGTGGCGGAGGGCCGGCCCTTCGTCGATCAGGCCGAGGCCTGGGCGGCGGGGCAGGGGATCGCGCTGCCCGAGGGCTGGCGGGTAGAGCTGGCCCGCCGCGCAAAGCTGCGCGCGCTGCAGCGCGGGCCGGGCGCCTTCGAAGGCGACACGGTCAGGACCTGGAAGGCGCTCTTCGACAGTCTGACCAGGCTCGGCGCGGGCTGACCCCAGCCTGACCCCTCCCGAGCGCTCCCTTGACGCGCCAGGCCCGCGCGCGCAGAGGCGGGGGATGGAGGAGGGGCTTTCCGAGCGGCTCTTGACGCATCACGTTGCCGGGGGCTGGCGCGCGCCGCTGTCGGAGAGGATGCGCGACGTCATCGGGCCCGCGGGTGCACCGGTCGGCCGGCTGGTCGAGGCCGACAGCCGCGACATTGCCCGCGTCCTCGCTGCGGCCGAGGCGGCCGGGCCCGCGCTGGCCGCCGAACCGGCCGCGGCGCGGGCGGCGCTGGCCGAGCGCTTCGCGCAGGAGCTGGCGGCCCGCGCCAAGACGCTGGCGGCGGCGCGCCGGATGGAGCGGGTGGCGGGGGAGCTTCTGGCCCGACCGCTGCCGAGC
>PUNI01000341.1 GCA_003551745.1 Paracoccaceae bacterium
CGCGCGCCGTCATGCAGCCAGGGCCGCAGCGCTTCCATCGGCCGGCCGTGCACCGACAGGCAGCGGGTCTGCTGCAGCGGCCAGCCCATGCGCGCGGCGGCCAGACTGAACGCCGAGGGCGCCGGCCAGACGCAGGTCTGCGCGACCGGGAAACGCCGCATCAGGGTCGCGCCCACCCCGAACCAGAAGGGGTCGCCGCTGGCGAGCACGCACAGCGGCTGCCCGGCGCGCGCCTCGATCCAGTCCAGCGCGGTCTCCAGCGGCGACGGCCACACCAGGCGCTCCTGCCCCGGCCGCTCCGGCAGCATCTCCAGATGCCTGGCGCCGCCGATCACCGTCGTCGCCGTGTCCAGCGCCATGCGGGCATCCGGGGCCAGCCCGGCGAGCCCCTCCGCGCCCACGCCGACGATGTTCAGCCATGGCGCTCGCTCCTCGTTGGTGGCTAGACTGGTCATCCTCATGAGCTCCCGTTCATCCACCGATACCGCCCCCCGGGCGGCGCGCCCGCGGCAGATCCTGCTGCTGGGCGGCACCACCGAGGCCGCGGCCCTGGAACCGCTGCTGGACGGCCACCCGCGGCTGCACGCCACCGTGTCGCTGGCCGGACGCACGCGCAGGCCCGCACCCTCGCGACTGCCGCGGCGCACCGGCGGATTCGGCGGCGCCGAGGGCCTCGCCGCCTGGCTGCGCGACCACGCGATTGACGCCGTGGTCGACGCCACCCACCCGTTCGCGCGGCAGATCTCGGCCAATGCCGTCGCCGCCACGCGCCGCGCCGGCGTACCCCTGGCCCGGCTGACCCGGCCGCCGTGGCAGGCCGGCCCCGGGGATCACTGGCTGCGCGTGCCCGACCTGGGGGCCGCCGCCCGCGCGCTCCCCGGCCTCGGCCGGCGCGTGCTCATCACCACCGGGCGCCAGCACCTGGAGGCCTTCGAAGCCGCGCCCGAGCTGGACTACGTGATCCGCACCATCGACCCGCCGGAACCGCCGCCGGCGCTGCCCCGGGTCACCTGGCTGCGGGCCCGCGGCCCGTTCAGCCTGGCCGACGAGCACCGGCTGCTGGAGACCCACGCCATCGACGTGCTGGTCACCAAGGACAGCGGCGGCGCGGCCACCGCCCCCAAGCTGCAGGCCGCGCGCGAACGCGGCATCCCGGTGGTGATGGTGGACCGGCCGCCGGACGCCCCCGGGGTGCCCCGCTTCCACGCCCCGCAGGCGGCCCTGGAGTGGCTGGAAGGCCTCGCGCGCGTTCACCGCGACTCCGCCGACTCGACATAGCGCGGGGTGTACACATGGCGCCGGCCGGAGCGGCGCTCCAGCACCCGGGTGGAGGCGGCGCCGACGATCACCAGCGTGCTCATGCTGGCCTCCGCCGGATCCACCTCGCCGAGGGTGGAGACCCGCAGCTCCTCCCGCTCGCCGCGGCCCACCGCGGTGGCCAGCACCACCAGGGTGTCCGGCCCCTGGACCTCGCGCACGATGTCCAGCGCCGCGCCCAGCTGCCATGGCCGCGCGCGCGAGATCGGGTTGTAGAAGGCCATGGCGAAGTCGGCCTCGGCCGCCAGCCGCACCCGGCGCCGGATCAGCGACCACGGCTTGAGATTGTCCGACAGCGAGATCGCGCAGAAGTCGTTGCCCAGCGGCGCCCCCAGCCGCGCCGCGGCCGCCTGCATCGCCGACACCCCGGGCAGCACCTCCACCGCCACCGCATCCCAGCGGCCCGGCTCCGCGCCCTCCAGGGCCTCGAACACCGCCGCGGCCATCGCGAACACCCCGGGGTCACCCCCGGAGACCACCGCCACATCGCGCCCCTCGGCGGCCATGTCCAGCGCATGCGCCGCGCGCGCCAGTTCCTCGCGGTTGTCGGAGGCATGCACGCGGTGATGCGCCCCGGCCACGCGCTCCAGGTACGGCCCGTAGCCCACCAGATCGGTGGCATCGGCGAGCAGCGCGGCCACCTCCGGCGTGATCCATTCGGGGCCCGCCGGCCCGACCCCGACCACGGTCAGACGCCCGCTCATCGCCGCACCCCCTCGCCGTGGATCACGATCAGGGAGAAATACGGCGCCTCCCCGGGCGTCTCCTCGAGCGCCTCGGCCAGCGGCCGCACGCGTTCCTCGTCGAAGCTCGCGCGTTCGATGTACCAAGCGCGCGCGGTCAGCCCCAGGCGCTCCAGCACGCGGCGGATCTTCGGCAGCTGCTTGCCGAGCTTCATGATCACCGCGGCCTGCGCGGGCGCGAGCGCCGCCTCCAGTTCCGCCTCCGGCAGCGTCCCCGGCACGACGCTCAGGGTGTCGTCGCGCATCACCAGCGGCGCCGGCAGTTGCGCCGCCGCGGCGATCGGCGAGATCACCCCGGGGACCACCTCGCTGCGAAAGCGCTCGCGCAGGCGCAGGTGCACGTGCATGAACGAACCGTAGAAATACGGATCACCCTCGTTGAGCACGCAGACCGAATGGCCGGCCTCCAGATGGGCCGCCAGGCGTTCGGCGCACTGGTCGAAGAACGCCTCGATGCGGCTGCGGTAGCTCTCCTCTTCGTGGGCGATCTCGTTGGTCACCGGATACTCCAGCGCCTCCTCGATCTGCCCGGGACCGATGTGCGCATCCGCGATGCGCCGCGCCTGCCCGGTGGTCCCGCGCTTGCAGAAATACGCCACCACCGGCGCCTCGGCGATGCGCCGCGCGGCGCGGAAGGTCATCAGTTCGGGATCCCCGGGGCCGGTGCCGACCCCGCAGAGCACCCCGGGTTCGACCGTTCCGGGTTCGACCGTTCCGGGCCCGCTCGTGTCCGCCGCACTCATGCCGGCTCCCTCCCCAGGCCGTTGACCGCCCCGGCGGTGATCGCGCTGCCGCCGCGGCGCCCGGCCACGGTCAGGTATTCCAGCCCGAACGGGTTGTCCGCCAGCGCCTGCTTGCTCTCCACCGCGCCGACGAACCCCACCGGGATGCCGATCACCGCCGCCGGATGCGGCGCGCCGTCGCGCAGCATCTCCAGCAGGCGGAACAGCGCGGTGGGCGCATTGCCGATGGCCACCACGGCGCCGGCCAGCTCGGGACGCCACAGCTCCATCGCCGCCGCGCTGCGGGTGTTGTCCAGTTCGCGCGCCAGTTCCGGCACACGCGCATCGCGCAGGGTGCAGCGCACCGGGTTGTCTGCCGGCAGGCGCGCGCGGGTGATGCCGTGGGCCACCATCTCGCTGTCGCACAGCACCGGGGCCCCGGCCTCCAGCGCCTGACGGAGCGCGCTGCCGGCACCCGGCGAGAAACGGATGTCCTGCGCCAGGTCGGGCATGCCGCAGCTGTGGATCATGCGTTCCACCGCCGCCACCAGATCCGCCGGGAAGCGCTCCAGGTCCGCCTCGGCGCGGATGATCGCGAACGACTCCGCATAGATCGCCTTCCCGTCGCGCTCGTAGCGCCAGGCCTCAGTCTCCGTCACGTTCGTCCTCCTCGCACAGCGCCGCGTCCACCGCGGCATTCCAGGCCTCGGGCCCGATCCGTTCCAGCATGGTCTGCAACTCCTCTCCAGCATTGCGTTGAAACGCCCGCTCCAGCGCCGCGATCCGGGCGCGCGCCTGCGCCGGGGTCAGCCCGCTCCATTCAAGGGCCGCACCGGGCCGCGAGCGCAGCACCACGGCATGGCCGTCCGGCCGCGCGATCCACTCGACCACCCCGCCATCCGTCCGCGGCGGCGCCGCGCAGCGCTTGTCGCAGGCGGATACCTGCAGCCGCACCCCGCTCGCGGCCAGGGCCGGCATGCGCTGCACCAGCGCGGCGGCCTCGCTGCGCGCGGCGATGTGCGCCGAGGCGCAGCCCGGCCGCCCGACACAGGCATCCGCCGCCAGGCGCCGGTCGGCCGGCTCGGTCACCGCACCCAGTTCCCAAAGCAGTTGCTGCAGCTCCGGGGCGGCATCCGCGGCCACGCCGGTCACCAGCAGCGCCCGCCACGGCGTCAGGCGCAGGCCGCCGCCGTGCGGCTCCAGCCACGCGGCCAGTCTCTCCAGCCAGTCGGCCTGGATCACGCCGAACGGGAAGACCGCTCCCACCGAGGCCCCGCCGGCCGCCACCCCGAGCCAGTCCCCGGCGCGCACCGGCGTATCGGCGTTGGCGACCGCCCCCGGCGTCTCCCTCTCCGCGCCCGGCAGGCGCAGCGCCTCGCTCCCGGGCATGCCCAGCGCGTCACGCAACCGCCCCGGCGGCGGATCCAGCACGGCGCGCTGCTCGAGGAACGCGCACAGGGTGCGCACCACCGCCGCCGGGGCGTGCTGCGCCGACACCTCGCCGAGCGGGGTCGCCGTGGCCGCGGTGCCTCCGGCCGCCAGGCGGAAACGAGGCCCCGCGCCGGCGAGCGGATCCAGACGCAGATCCGCCGGCACCCCGCGCAGCGAGGCACGCCCGCCACCGTCGACCACCACGCCCACCTTGGCCGGCAGGCCCCGCAGCGCGGGCGCGTCGACGATCGCGGCGCTCACCGCGCGCGCCAGCGCCAGCACATCCACCGCCTCCGGGTCGAGGTCCGGCACCGGCGCCGCCAGCACGTTGCGCCGCGCCTCGCGCTCCGCCTGCGCATCCACCAGTCCGGTGGGGGCCAGGGCCGCGCGCGCCGCGTCCAGGTCGCCGGCCGCCACGCCGCGCAGCTGCAGGTTGCCGCGCAGGGTCAGTTCCAGTTCGCCGTTGCCCAGCCGCCGCGCGGTGTCCGCCAGCACCCGCGCCGCGGCCGCCCCCAGCCCCCCGATCGGGTGGCGCAGGCGCAGCAGATAGCCGTCCCCGGTGGCCATCGGCGCCGCCACCCCGGGGCAGGCCCCGCGTACCCGCGGCGGCTGCGGCGCCGCCGGACGGTTCATGAGCGCAGCCTCCGGCTGTGGGCCAGCAGATACCAGGCCCCGCCGGCGACCAGTACACAGGCGGCGGCCAGCACCGCGAAGGTCGTGGTCCAGGCGACCGCGCTGACCCCCAGCAGGCCGTGGCGGAATCCCTCGATCACGTAGTAGAGCGGGTTCAGCTGCGCGATCCCCTGCCAGGGATCGGCCAGGCGCTCCACCGGATAGAACAGCCCGCCGAGATAGATCAGCGGGGTCAGCACGAAGGTGCTGATCACCGAGGTGTGGTCGAAGCTGCGCGCGTACAGGCCGTTGATCAGGCCCGCCAGCGAGAACAGCACCGCGGTCAGCAGCGCGATCCCCAGCACTGCCCCGGCGTGGTGCAGCTGCAGATCGCTGAACGGCAGTGCCACCGCCAGCACCAGCGCCCCGGCCAGCAGCCCGCGCAGCACCCCGGCGGTGGCAAACCCGGCCACCACCAGCCACGCCGGCATCGGCGCCACCAGGATCTCCTCGATGTGGCGCTGCAGGCGCGCGCCGAACAGCGCGAGGCTGCTGTTGCCGTAGGCGTTGGTCACCACCGCCAGCATCACCAGGCCCGGCAGGATGAAGTCGGCATAGGGCACGCCGCCCAGGGTGCCGATCTCGCGCCCCACCAGATGCCCCAGCACCGCGAGAAACAGCACCGCGGTCACCAGCGACGGCAGCAGGTTCTGCACCCAGCCGCGCAGGAAGCGGCGCACCTGCTTCACCACCAGCCCGCGCCAGGCGTACCAGTACAAGGCGGCGTTGTGCATCGGGCTCATGCCGCGCCCTCCCCGCCGCGCTCGCGCAGCAGTTCGAGAAAGCGGGTCTCCAGCCGGTTGCCCTTCTCGCGCAGCCCGGCGATACGCACCCCGGCGGCGGTCAGTTCGGCGAACACCGGGTTCAGCTCGGTGCCGCGCGGCACGTCCACCTCCAGGGTGTGCGCATCCACCGGGCGCAGGGTGCCGGCGGACAGCGCGAGCTCCCC
>PUNI01000543.1 GCA_003551745.1 Paracoccaceae bacterium
AGCGGCACATAGCAGGCCTCGCCCGGCGCCACGGCGAGCGAGACGCCGACGAGCCCCGCGCGCATCTCGTCGAGGCCGGTGGTCTCGGTATCGACCGCCACGAAGCCCTGGGCGCGGATACGGTCGAGCCAGCGTGCCATGGCCTCCATGTCGCGCACGCACTCATAGGACGCGGGATCGAAGGCCGCCGGCGCCGTCTCGGGCGCGGCCTCCGCCTCGGCCGCGGGCGTCTCGGCCACGGCCGGCGCTTCGACCCCCAGCCTTTCGGAGACCCGGCGGGTCAGCGTGCGGAACTCCATCTGCGCGAGGAAGCCCATCAGCGCCCCGGGGTCCGGCTCCTGCACCTCCAGATCGTCGAGCGTCACCTCCAGCGGCACATCCTCGGCTAGCGTCACAAGCCGCTTCGAGATTCGGATCTGGCCGGCGTTGTCGATCAGCGTCTGCCGGCGCTTGGGCTGCTTGATCTCCTCGGCGCGCTCCAGCAGCGTCTCGACATCGCCGAACTCCCGGATCAGCAGGGCGGCGGTCTTCACCCCGATCCCCGGTGCGCCGGGCACATTGTCGACGCTGTCGCCCGCGAGCGCCTGGACGTCGACCACCTTGCCGGGCGGCACGCCGAACTTCTCCTCCACCTCCTCGGGCCCGATGGCGCGGTTCTTCATCGGGTCGAGCATTGCGACGCCGCCGCCGACGAGCTGCATCAGATCCTTGTCCGACGAGATGATCGTCACCGTGCCGCCGGCGGCGCGGGCCTGCGCGGCCAGGGTGGCGATGATGTCGTCGGCCTCCCAGCCCTCCATCTCGAGACAGGCGATGTTGAAGGCCCGCGTGGCGTCGCGGGTCAGCGGGAATTGCGGCACCAGGTCTTCCGGCGGGTCCGGACGCTGTGCCTTGTAGCCGGCGTAGATCTCGTTGCGGAAGGTGGTGGCCGAGTGGTCGAACACGACCGCGGCATGGGTCGGCGCGGTGACCCCGTCGTTGCCCTCGAGATACTTGAACAGCATGTTGCAGAAGCCGGCCACGGCCCCGATCGGCAGCCCGTCGGAGCGCCGGGTCAACGGCGGCAGGGCGTGGTAGGCGCGGAAGATGTAGCCCGAGCCGTCGATCAGATGCAGATGGCAGCCCTTGCCGAATCCCATGCGCGCTCCATTCCTCATCCATGTCAGGGTCGGCCAGCCGAGAAGGACACCCCGTCGTGCGAGCTTCCTATCCCCTTGCCGCCATGCTGACGACCGCTTTCTGCGCCCCGGCGGCGGCGCTCGACCTGCCCGACTGCCCGCTGCGCCAGGGCAGCATGGACAGCTGCAGCCCCATCGTCGCCTGCATGCCCGAGGACGGGGTCTATCTGGTGGGCCGCGCCATAGGCTGGGACCGCGGCACGCTCAGCGGCGAGACCAGCACCGGCGTGCAGTGCACCGGCGAGTGGTCCTATGACGGGCCGTTCGGCACCGCCTTCGCCAGTTTCGACTGCGACGACGGGCTGTCGGGCCGGGTGATCTTCCACGCCGAGGACAGTCTCACCGGCACCGGCCGCGCCATCGGCATCACCAACGAGGACACACGCATCGATGCATGGGCGGGCCGGGCGATCCTGCCCTATCTGGACCGCACCGGCCGGCGCGTGGACGGGGAAATGCTGTGCGGCGAGGTGCCCATGCAGCTCAGCCTGGCTCAGGCGGCGTCATCTTCCAGATAGTCGGCGTGAATGAAGCGCTTGTCGCAATATCCGCACTCGACCCAGCCGGTGTCGAGCGGGATCGACAGCCACACCCGCGGATGCCCCAGCGCCCCTTCGCCCCCGTCGCAGCAGACGCGGAAGGCGGTGACGACTTCGGTTTCGGGCGCCGCATGGGAAGGCTGTGCGGATCGCGGGCTGGAAGTCATGATGTCACCTCGAACTGTCCGGCACTCACCGGAAGATAGCCGGTGCCACGGCGTGCGCAAGCCTGCCGGCGGTCACGCTGGCGGCGCGCCGTAGGCATTCGGCTGCGGGTCACCCCTCAGCAGGCCCAGTTCCACCAGCGCCCAGATCGCCGTGGCGAGCGCCAGGATGCCGAACAGGGCGATGAGGAACCCGCCCGACATGTAGACCTGTCCATCGGGGCCCTGCACCGGCGTATAGCCGATCCCGAAGGTGTCGAAGATGGTCAGGATCGCGCCCGGGCCGAAGAACAGGGCCACCCGCGGCATCATCGGCTTGCCGCGATCATGCAGGCGCTTGCTGGCCAGCGCCGCGGCCGGGTAAAGTGCGCCGAGCCCGACCACGAGGCCGAGCAGCCGGCCGAACAGGCCATCTCCGAACAGTCGGCTCAGCACCACACCAATCACGAGGAGGGCGACAAACAAAACGAGCGCCCCAATCCACCATGTTTTTCGGGCGATGCGCCCGTCGAAGCGGGTGTAGAGATCGGTCATCCGGTCCTCCTCGTGGCTGTGCCGCAGGCTATCGGCCGGCTCCGGCGGCTGCAACCGACCCATCCGGCCCGGGCGGATGGTGTCCCGGCCGGCGCCGTGCTAACGGCCGTGGGCCGATCGCAGACTGGAACGCCATGACCGACCACGCCATCGAGATCGAGGGGCTCCGCAAGACCTATGAGGCAGGCGGCAAGGCCCCGCCCAAGGAGGCGCTCAAGGGCATCGATCTGAACATCCCGGCGGGCGCGATCTTCGGCCTGCTCGGCCCGAACGGCGCCGGCAAGTCGACGCTGATCAACATTCTCGCGGGTCTGGTGACCAAGACGGCAGGCCGGGTGCGGATCTGGGGCTTCGACCAGGACGTCAACCCGCGCCAGAGCCGGGCCGCCATCGGGGTGATGCCGCAGGAGACCAACATGGATCCGTTCTTCACCCCGCGCGCGGCGCTGGAGGTGCAGGCCGGGCTCTACGGCGTGCCGAAGCAACGCCGGCGCACCGACGAGATCCTCGCCATGATCGGGCTGACCGAGCAGGCCGAAGCCTATGCGCGCAACCTCTCCGGCGGCATGAAGCGGCGGCTTCTGCTGGGCAAGGCGCTGGTCCACGGCCCGCAGGTCCTGGTGATCGACGAACCCACCGCCGGCGTGGACATCGAACTGCGCCAGATGTTGTGGACCAACGTGCGCAAGCTGAACGACGCTGGCGTCACCATCATCCTGACCACCCACTACCTGGAGGAGGCCGAGCAGATGTGCGACGAGATCGCGATCATCGACCGCGGCCAGGTGGTGGCGCGCGACGAGACCTCGGCGCTGGTCGGGCGCATGGATACCAAGACGCTGGTGGTGTTGCCCGACGGGCCGGTGCCGGAGACGCTGTCGCTGCCCGAGGGCATCGCCGTCGCCCGCCGCCCGTCGGGCGCCCTTGCGCTCAGCTACAGCCGCAGCCGCCTGCGGGCGGGCGACGTGCTCTCGGCGCTCGCCGCCGCCGGGGTGGGCGTCCGCGACCTCGCCACCGAGGAGCCCGATCTGGAGGATGTGTTCCTGTCGCTGACCGGCACACAGGCCGCGGCCTGAGCCGTTACGGCGTGTCCTTGCCGCCGGGCAGCATGCGGCCCAGCGGCTTGCCGGCCAGCACATGCACGTGCAGATGCGGGACATCCTGCACGCCCTCGCGGCCGGAATTCGAGATCAGCCGGTAGCCGCCGCCGCCCATCCCCGGCCGGATGCCCAGCATCTCGCAGACGGTGCCGATGGCGCGGGTGTAGTCGGCGATCTCGGCGTCGCTCGCCTCGTTGGCGAAATGGTCGAAGGTCACATAGGCGCCCTTCGGGATCACCAGCACATGTTCGGGCGCCTGCGGGGCGATGTCGCGGAAGGCGAGGCTGTGTTCGGTCTCCAGCACCTTGGTGCAGGGGATCTCGCCGCGCAGGATGCGGGCGAAGACGTTCTGGTCGTCATAGGCATAGGACATCGCGACACCTCTGCAGGCCGGGCATGCTGACCGACCTATCGGCTTGCCGCCCGCTTGAAAAGGCTGCGGCGCGCGCTGTGGGTCAGCCGGTTCCGCCGGCCCGGGCGAGGTCGATCATGCGGAACAGGGCCGGCTGCGGCGCCGGCGGCGCCACCTCATGGGCGCGGCCATCGGCCTCCACCACCACCGCGCAGGCCTGCGCATCGCGGCGGAACGTCAGCCGCAGGCGTCCGGCATCCGCGCCCTCGCCCCGCTCCAGCAGGCTGGTGATCCGCCCGGCCCGCATCTCGCGCCTGAGGTCGGCTTCCGACAGGTCGAACCGGCGGGCAAGCCAGTCGGCCGGGACGGTGGGACGGCCGTTCTCGAAGCTGACCGGGACCACCGGCCGCCGCATCAGTTCACCGCGCCCGCGCCGCTGCGGGGGCGGAACTCTATGCACAGCGCGTCGAGCTCGCCGGCCATCAGCGTCGCGGCGGCACAGTGGCAGTAGACGCCGCCCTGCACGGTCTCGAAATGCGCGCAGTCGCCACAGGTGCCGAACTCCGGCGCCGCCTGCTGCCGGGCAAGATCGCCGACCAGCGTCTTCATCGTGCCGAGAAAGCCGCCGCGATCCGCCTCGGGCAGCGCGGCGATGCGCTGCGAGAGGGCCTGCAGCGGGTCGTCCGCCAGCGCCGCCTCGCCCTCCTCGGTCAGGTCGAAGAGGGTCGAGCGGCCGTCGCCCTCGTTGCGCCGCCGCCGCAGCAGGCCCATCGACTCAAGCGACTTTACCGTCTGCGAGGCCGTTCCCCGCGTGGTGGCATGGAACGCCGAGAAGGCCGACGGGGTGCGCGACAGCCGGTTGGCGCGGGCAAAATACCGCAGCGCCGTCCACTGTGCCGGAGTCAGCCGGTGGTTGCCGCTGCTTTGAGCGAGGCGCGCGAGGTGGATCAGCAGCTCGGCCGCGAGATCTGATGCATCCTTCATGCCGGGGAAATAGCGAAGCGCTATCGTCTTGACAAGCCGCGGCCGGCATTTTTAGTGTCGAGTCGAAACTAAAACTGTCGGGAGGATCTTCGGCATGTCGGCGGAGACACAGGCGACACGACGCTACGTCAGGGCGACCATGGCGGGCGAACTTCTGGATGCAGCGACGGAACGGAGGCTTGCCGTTGCGTGGCGCGACCAGAGGGACGAAGCGTCGCTGCACCGGCTGATCTCGGCCTATTCCCGACTGGCGGTGTCGATGGCGGGCCGTTTCCGGCGCTACGGGCTGCCCTATGAGGATCTGGTGCAGCAGGCCAATCTCGGTCTGATGCGGGCGGCCGAGAAGTTCGACCCCGACAATGGCGCGCGCTTTTCCACCTATGCCCGCTGGTGGATCAAGGCCTCGATCCAGGATTACGTGATGCGCAACCTGTCGGTGGTGCGCACCGCCACCAATGCCGCGCAGAAGAAGCTCTTCTTCAACATGCGCCGGGTGCAGGCTGCGCTGGAGCGCGGCGGCGACGGGAGCCTCGGCTCCCGGGCGCTGGCGCAGGGCATCGCTACGGAACTCTGCGTGCCGGTGGCGGAGGTGGAGCTGATGATCGGCCGGATGGCCGGGCCCGACCTGTCGCTGAACGCGCCGCAAAGCGACGGCGGCGAATCCCGCGAATGGCTCGAGCTTCTGGAGGACGAGGCGCCGGCCGCCGAGGAACTGGTGCTCGAACGGATGGAATCGGATCACCGCCGGACGATCCTCACCGAAGCGCTGATGACCCTCCCCCAGCGCGAGCGCCGCATCCTCGTCGAGCGCCATCTCGCCGACGCGCCGAGCACGCTCACGGAACTGGGCGCCCAGCTGGGTATCTCGAAGGAGCGGGTGCGCCAGCTCGAGGAGCGCGCGCTGAAGCGGATGCGCGCCCAGGTCACCGATGCCGCCCCCGGCCTCGCCCCGGTGGTGGCCGCCGCCTGAGGCAC
>PUNI01000132.1 GCA_003551745.1 Paracoccaceae bacterium
AGTAGATGCCGCGCATGAACTCGCGCCAGCCGAGGATCTGGCGGATGAAACCCTCGGCGGAGTTGATCGGCACGGCACCGTCCTGCCAAGCCTTCTCCGCCGCCCGGCACACCGCCAGCGGGTCGAGGAGCCCCGCGTTCAGATAAAGCCCGATCACCGCGTGATTGAGAAAGCCGTCACCCGCCAGCATCGCATCCTGATAGGGGCCGAATTCGGCGAGCCGGTGCGCGATGAAATGCTCGAGCGCGGCCTCGGCATGGTTACGCGTCACGGCGAAGCGGAAGGGGTGGAGGTCGCCGAAGTTGTCGGGGAAGCAGGCCGCGACGAGCTCCAGCACCTCCTGGGTCACCGTGTCCGGCGCAAACTCGGGCGGGCCGCTCCGGAACAGGTCGTCCGACGCCGGCTTGCGGTTGTCGTGGTCGTAGTTCCACTTGCCGCCGGCGGGCTTGTCTCCCTCCATCAGAAGACCCGTCTTGCGGCGCATATCGCGGTAGAAATACTCCATCCGCAGCGCCTTGCGGCCCTCGGCCCAGGCGGCGAAATCCTTGCGGGAACAGAGGAACCGGTCGTCGGGGAGCATCCGGACGGGCAGCGGCATCTCGTCGAGCAGCCCGATCAGCCGCCATTCGCCGGGTTCGGTGGCGATCACCTCCTGCGCGCCGGTCTCCTCGGCGCGGCGCAGGAGCTCGCCGGGGATCGAGCCCGCGTTCCGAGGGTCGTCGAGGCGCGTATAGGCGACCTGCCAGCCGTCGGCTTCCAGCTCGGCCGCGAAATGGCGCATGGCGGCGAACAGGAAGGCGATCTTCTTCGGGTGGTGGGGCACATAGGCCGCCTCGTCGGCGACCTCGGCCATCACCACCACGTCGCGGTCCTTCTCGGCCGCCTCAAGTGCGGCGACGCCGGGCGATAGCTGATCGCCGAGCACCAGCACCAGCCGCGGCGCACTCACCAGACGATCTCCTTGCCCGCCCAGTCGTAGAAGCCGCCGCTGTGTTCGGGCGTCAGGCCCTCGATCACGCCGAGCAGGTTGTCCGCCGCCTCCTCGGGAGCCACCGCCGGGTTGCTGCCCAGATACTTCTCGGTCAGCGCGGTGGTGACCGTGCCGGGGTGCAGGGCTGCGACCACCGCCTGCGGGTGGGTGCGCGCCACCTCGATCGCGGCGGTGTGCAGAAGCTGGTTCAGCCCGGCCTTCGCGGCGCGATAGCCGTACCAGCCCCCGGCGCGGTTGTCGCCGATCGAGCCCACCCGCGCCGACAGCGCCGCGAACACCGCGCGCCGGTCGCGCGGCATCAACCGCAGGGCGTGCTTCAGCACGAGCGCCGGGCCGATCGCATTCAGCGCGAACTGCGCGGCCAGCGGCCCCGCCTCCAGAGCCTTCAGCGATTTCTCGGGGCCGTGTCCGCCGATTTCAAGCCCGCCGGTGGCGACGAAGACGAGATCGGCCTCGCCCTCGATCTGCCCCAGCGACTCGGCAATACTCGCCTCGTCCGTCACGTCGAGCCCGTGGCGGCGGCGCGAGAGCCCGGTTACCTCGGCGCCGCGCTCGGCCAGCCGCGCGGCCAGCGCCGCCCCGATCCCGCCCGAATCACCGATCACCACCGCCCGCATCGCGCCCTCCGCTCAACCGCCGTCGGCGACCTAGCGCCGTGCGCCAGCCCGGCAAATGGCGCAATCTGGGCTTTCCTTCGCCGCGGCCGGCGGTATACTCGGGCGCATGACACGGGGCTTCGATATCCTCCGCGCCGGCCACCAGTCCGGGTCCGCACCCCGTGGTCTGCTGCTCCTTAGCCGCCTCTGAGCGTGCCTCCGGGCGCGACCGCTCAGAGGTATCCGGCGCCCGAGGAAGCTGAGGACAACGCGAGAGACCCGCCATGACAGACGAACCGATCCCCGCACCCGCCGCGGCCGACCCCAACCGCGTGCTGATCTTCGACACAACGCTGCGCGACGGCGAGCAGTCGCCAGGCGCCACCATGACCCACGAGGAGAAGCTGGAGATCGCCCAGCTGCTGGACGAGATGGGGGTGGACATCATCGAGGCGGGCTTTCCCATCGCCTCCGAGGGCGATTTCGAGGCCGTCAAGGCGATCGCCGAACGGGCGCGGGAGGCTGTGATCTGCGGGCTCGCGCGCGCCAACCCCACCGACATCGATCGCTGCTGGGAGGCGGTGCGCCACGCCCGCCGGCCGCGCATCCACACCTTCATCGGCACCTCGCCCCTGCACCGCGACATCACCCGGCTGACGCAGGACGCGATGGTCGAGCGGATCCACGCCACCGTCAGCCACGCCCGCGATCTGTGCGACAACGTGCAGTGGTCGCCGATGGACGCCACGCGGACCGAGCGTGACTTCCTGTGCCGGGTGGTGGCGGCGGCTATCAGCGCCGGCGCCACCACCATCAACATCCCCGACACGGTGGGCTACACCGCGCCGCGCGAGTCGGCCGATCTGATCGCCATGCTGCGCCGGGAGGTGCCGGGCGCCGAGGAGGTGGTCTTCGCCACCCACTGCCACAACGATCTGGGCATGGCGACGGCGAACGCGCTGGCCGCGGTCGAGGCCGGCGCGCGGCAGATCGAATGCACCATCAACGGGCTCGGCGAGCGCGCCGGCAACACCGCGCTGGAGGAGGTGGTGATGGCGCTGAAGGTGCGCCACGACATCATGCCCTACACGACCGGCATCGACACCCGCCGGATCATGCAGGCGAGCCGGCTCGTGAGCGCCGTCTCGGGCTTTCCGGTTCAGTACAACAAGGCGGTGGTGGGCAAGAACGCCTTCGCCCATGAAAGCGGCATCCATCAGGACGGGATGCTGAAGAACGCCGAGACCTTCGAGATCATGCGCCCTGAGGACATCGGGCTGACCGCCACCAATCTCGTGATGGGCAAGCATTCGGGCCGCGCGGCGCTGCGCGCAAAGCTCAAGGAACTGGGCTACGAGCTCGCCGACAACCAACTCGCCGACGCCTTCGTGCGCTTCAAGGCGCTCGCCGACCGGAAGAAGGAAGTCTATGACGAGGATCTGGTCGCGCTGATGCAGGACAGCACGGCCGGAGCGCATCAGGATCTGGTGGTCCTGAAGCATCTGCGCGTGATCTGCGGCACCGAAAGCCCGCAGACCGCCGAGATGACACTGGCGCTGGACGGCGTCGAGCAGGCCACCACCGCCACCGGCGACGGCCCCGTGGATGCCACCTTCGCCGCGGTCAAGGCGCTGGTGCCCCACGAGGTCCGGCTGGAGCTCTATCAGGTCCATGCGGTGACCGAGGGCACCGACGCCCAGGCCACGGTCAGCGTGCGGCTCGACTCGGGCGGGCGCATCTTCACGGGCCAATCGGCCGACACCGATACGGTGGTCGCCTCCGCGAAGGCCTACCTCGTCGCGCTCAACAAGGTCCTCGCCTTCGAGCGCGCCGGCCGGCCCGCGACCGACATCACTGCCGCCGTGTCCTGACGCGCAGCCGCGCCCAGCCGCGTTGGCCTCCGCCTCGACCCCGGGCACCGGCCATTCGGGGGGGGTAGGCAGGCCGCGCCACCAGTCCAGGCGGGCCGCGCGACGGGCGGGAGCGTCGTCACCCCGGCGCGGGCCCGGCCCGACGCCGCCCGACCGCGGATTGCCGCCAACCCCCGCGAAGCGCCCCTTTACGCCGCCCGCGCGGCGCGCCTATAAGGGCGCGCGTTTCGGCGCAGACCCCGTGCTCCCGGGCGGCCGGCACTGCGGCGCCGCTGGCACGGATGGCAGGACAGGAATCCCACGACATGTTCTTCTCGGGTCTCTTTTCGTCGGACATGGCGATCGACCTCGGCACGGCGAACACGCTGGTCTACGTCAAGGGACGCGGGATCATCCTCAACGAACCCTCGGTGGTCGCCTTCCACGTCAAGGATGGCAAGAAGCAGGTGCTGGCCGTCGGCGAGGACGCCAAGCTGATGTTGGGCCGCACCCCGGGCTCCATCGAGGCGATCCGGCCGATGCGGGACGGCGTGATCGCCGACTTCGACGTCGCCGAGGAGATGATCAAGCACTTCATCCGCAAGGTGCACCGGCGCACGACCTTCTCCAAGCCCAAGGTCATCGTCTGCGTGCCCTACGGGGCGACCCCCGTCGAGAAACGGGCGATCCGCCAGTCGGTGCTTTCGGCCGGCGCCCGCCGCGCCGGCCTCATCGCCGAGCCCATCGCGGCGGCCATTGGCGCGGGCATGCCGATCACCGATCCGACCGGCTCGATGGTCGTCGACATCGGCGGCGGCACCACCGAGGTTGCCGTCCTGAGCCTGGGCGATATCGTCTATGCCCGCTCCGTCCGGGTGGGTGGCGACCGCATGGACGAGGCGATCATTTCCTACCTGCGCCGCCAGCAGAACCTGCTGATCGGCGAGTCCACCGCCGAGCGAATCAAGACCTCCATCGGCACCGCCCGCATGCCGGACGACGGCCGCGGCGCCGCCATCCAGATCCGCGGCCGCGACCTCCTGAACGGCGTGCCCAAAGAGATCGAGATCAGCCAGGCCCAGGTCGCCGAGGCGCTCGGCGAAACCGTGCAGTCGATCTGCGAGGCCGTGATGCTGGCGCTGGAGGCGACGCCGCCCGACCTCGCCGCCGACATCGTCGACCGCGGCGTGATGCTGACGGGGGGCGGCGCGCTTCTGGGCGAGCTCGATCTCGCGCTGCGCGAGCAGACCGGGCTCGCGATCTCGGTGGCCGACGAGTCACTCAATTGTGTGGCGCTCGGAACCGGCAAGGCGCTGGAATACGAGCGGCAGTTGCGCCATGCCATTGATTACGACAGCTGAGGCCGCGCGCCCATTGCGCTCCGGAAGGGCGCGGCCGCCGGCCTGAACGCGCCAGCGGCAGGGTGCAAGGGCTGGAGTAGGGCCGCCGCAAAGGCCGGCAGCCGCGACGAGGGGCAGAGTTGGCGCGCGACCGCAACGGACAGGAAGACCTCAACCGGCCCGTCAGGCGCATCCTGCTGGGCGTGCTGGTCGTGGCGCTGATCGGCATCTTCGCGCTGTGGCGCATCGACAGCCCGCGGGTGGAGCGCTTCCGCATTGCCTTGATCGACCGGGTGGTCCCCAGCTTCGACTGGGCCTTCGTGCCGGTGACCCGTGCCGCGGGCCTTGTCGAGGAGTTCCAGGCCGTTGCGCGGCTGCACGAACAGAACCAGGAGCTGCGCCGCGAACTGCAGCAGATGCGGGCCTGGCGGGAAGCCGCCCTGCAGCTCGAACAGCAGAACGCCCGCCTGCTGGAACTGAACCAGGTGCGCGTCGACCCCCGCCTGACTCATATCACCGGCGTGGTGATGGCCGATTCCGGCTCGCCCTTCCGCCGCTCGGTGCTGCTGAACGTGGGCGCCCGCGACGGCATCCAGGACGGCTGGGCGGCGATGGACGGGCTCGGCCTTGTCGGCCGCATCTCCGGCGTGGGCGGGCAGACGGCGCGGGTGATCCTGCTCAACGACACCAACAGCCGCGTGCCGGTGACGATCCAGCCCTCCGGCCAGCGCGCGATCCTCGCCGGCGACAACTCCGGCCTGCCGCCGCTCGATTTCATCGAGACGCCCGAGCAGGTGCGCCCGGGCGACCGGGTGGTGTCGTCGGGCGACGGCGGCGTGTTCCCCTCGGGCCTGCTGGTGGGCGAGGTCGCCATGGGCCCCGACCGCCGGCTTCGGGTCCGGCTCGCCGCCGACATGCAGCGGCTCGAATTCCTGCGCGTGCTGCGCTCGGCCCCGCTGGAGCGGATCGACGACCCCGGCCCGCTGCTGGTGCCGAT
>PUNI01000111.1 GCA_003551745.1 Paracoccaceae bacterium
CGCCGCGGCTGCTGCCGCTGCCGGCCTGCCTGCGCGGTGCGGCCCCGGCCGAGGGCGCCGAGCTCGCCCAGGCGCTGGCGCTGACCGGCCATTTCCTCGACCGGCATCTGGCCCAGGCGCGCGGCGAGCGGCCGCTGCCGCCGGCGCGTGCCCGTCTGGTGGAACTGCTGTCGCGGGGCTGAACCTTGCGCCGGGCCGGAGCGCCGCCGATGCTGGCGCGCGTTGCCAGCGCGAGTCGCCGATGTCCGTCACCGCCGATCTGATCGTGACCAATGCCCGCATCCTGACGATGGACGGCCGCCATCCGCGCGCCGAGGCGCTGGCCGTCGCCGGCGGCCGCATCCTCGCCGTCGGCACCCAGGCCGACATCGCGGGGCTCGCCCGCCGCGACACCGAGACGGTCGACGCCGGCGGCGGCACCGTGCTGCCGGGCTTCGTGGAAAGCCACATGCATCTCTTTCCCGGCGGGGCGGAACTCGATCATCTGCAGATCACCCGGGTGAGCGGGGCCGCAGCGCTGGCGGCCGCGCTGGAGGCGTATGCCGCGGCGCGGCCCGGCGACGGGCTGCTGCTGGCCCAGGGAGCAGGCTATGCGGTGTTCGGCGACCGGCCCACCACCCGTGGCGATCTCGATGCGATGATGCCCGACCGGCCGTTTGCGATGATGGCGGCCGATCACCACACGCTCTGGGCCAACACCGCGGCGCTGCGCGCGGCGGGGCTTCTGCACGGGGCCCAACTGCCGCCCGGCAACGAGGTGGTGATGGGCGCCGACGGTCTGGCTGCCGGCGAGCTGCGCGAGTTCCGCGCCTTCGCCCCGGTGCTGGCGCTCGCCGGCGAGGACCGGGTCAGCCTCGGGCTGATCGACGGCTCCGAGCCCGACGGTGCGGGCCCGAAGGAGCGCGCCCGCGACCGCGCGGTGCTGGCCCGCGGGCTGGCCCATTGCGCGCGCCACGGCATCACCTCGATCGTCAACATGGACGGCAACCGCTATCAGCTCGACCTGCTTGCGGGGCTGCTCGCCGAAGGCACGCTCACCGCACGGGTGCGGGTGCCATTCCACCTGCGCGGCGAGCGCCCGCTCGAGGTGCTGGAGGAGGCCAGCGCCATGGCCGCCGACTTCACCGGCGACTGGCTGACCTCGGGCTTCGTGAAGATGTTCATGGACGGCGTGATCGACAGCCGCACGGCCGTGATGCTGGAGGACTATCCCGGCCAGCCGGGTTGGCGCGGCGAGCCGCTGTTCGGGCCGGGCTATTTCGCCGCCGCCTGCACCGAGATCGACCGCCGCGGGCTGCAGATCGCCGTGCACGCCATCGGCGACGGGGCGGTGCGGCGCGTGCTCGAGGGCTATGCCGCCGCCCGCGGGGCCAACGGTGCTCGCGACTCGCGCCACCGCATCGAGCATATCGAGCTGATCGACCGTGCTGACATCCCGCGCATGGCGGGGCTCGGCGTGACAGCCTCGGTCCAGCCCGCCCATGTTCCCGGCGCGCTCGACTTCCCGGCCGAGCCGACGCTGTCGGTGATCGGCCGGGCGCGCTGGCGCGATGCCTATCTCGCCGGCTCGCTCGCCGCGGCCGGCGTGCCGCTGGCCTTTGCCACCGACTGGCCGGTGGCCGACGTCAACCCGCTGCGCAGCCTCAAGGCCGCGCTGACCCGCCGGCCCTTGGCCCCCGACTGCGCCGACGAGCGGCTGGGGCTGATGGCCGCCCTGCACGCCTATACCGCCGGCGGGGCGTTTGCCGAGCACACCGAAAACCGCAAGGGCCGCCTCGCACCCGGGCTCCTCGCCGACATCGCCATCCTCTCGGATGATATCGAGGCGACCCCGCCGGAGGCGATCGACAGCCTCCGCGTCACCCGCACCATCTGCGGCGGTCGCACCACCTGGCAGGAGAGCTGAGGCGCGATCACGCCTTGGCCAGCCGGGGCCATCGCCGCTGGACGCGGCAGCGCCTGCTGTCCTAGAGACCGGAGCGGAAAGGGATCGGGGGCTGGAATGTTGCGTGCTGTCGTGCTGCTGGCCATGGTCGGCGTGCTGGTTGCCGGCGTGGCGGGCGTGCTGGCGCTGGAACGCGCGCCGCGGGCACCGATGGGCGTGCCACCCACGCCCGAGGACGTCGCCGCCGCGCGCGATTTGCTGCAGAAGTTGCGCGATATCAGCGAGACGCCCGGCAACGACGACCGCGTGACGGTCACGGCCGACGAGATGAACGGTCTCTTCCGCATCGGCGCGCGCACGCTGCCGGGTCTCGGCGGGCAGGCACGGATCGAGGGTGGTGCGCTCGCCGTGGATCTCTCCCTGCCCATGCCCGGCCTGCCGGATCTCGGCTGGCTGAACCTCACGGCCGTGATCCCGCCCTTCGAGGAGGGCGTGAAGGTCCGCGAGTTGCGCCTCGGCCGGCTGCCGCTGCCCCCCGGTCTCGCCCAGACGGTGGCCCTGGAGGCCATCGACCGGCGCTTCGGTGACGCGCTGGGCAGCGGCATGGTCAAACGCTTCCCGCGCATGGCGCTCAGCGGCGAGGCGGTCGTCGTCGATGTGGCGATAGACGTCGACTCCCGGCAGGCCATGGCGCGCAGTACCTTCGAGGCGCTGCATGGCAACAGCATGCCGACCCTGGAGGACATCGCCGCCCATGTCGCCGTCTTCGAGGCGGCGCGCGGCGACGGCCGGTTGCCGGTGCGCGCGCCCTTGTTCACCTATTACGAGCTGATGCTCGACGCTGCGGCCGAACGGGCGGCGGCTCGGCCCGACGACCCGCTGCGCGAGTTGGTGGCCGGCTTCCTCGCCATCGGGCATGTCTGTGGCACGCCCACCCTGCTGCATCTGATCGGCCCGCGGCCCAGCGAGGCGATGAGCGCACTGCCCGATCCGGGGCCGATCTGCGCCCAGGCCAGCCTGTCGGGGCGTCGCGACCTGCGCCAGCACTTCGTCACCGCCGCGGCCATCAAGGCCGCCAGCACCCGCTCGGTCGCGCTCTCGGCCGGCGAGGCCAAGGAGCTGCTCGACCTCTTCCGCACTGGCTTCGATTTCACCGACATGGCGGCCAACAATTCCGGCATTCGCTTCGCGGAACGCCTATTCGCTGCCGCGCCCGAGGACTGGCCGCGCCTCGCCCGCGCGGTCACCGCCGAGAGTGACGTGATGATCCCGCTCGACGGCCTTCCGGGCGCGATGACGCGCGCGGAGTTCGAGGAGCGCTTCGGCGCAGTGGACAGTCCCGGCTATCTCCGGCTGATGGATCAGATCGAGGCCCGGATCGACGCGCTGCCGTTCCACGCGATGTGACCGGTGCCCGTGGCGCGACGGCGAAAAGTCTTTGCGATCCGCGCCGGCACGCTGCACTCTGGGCTCGGGGCCAGCCGGAGGAAGCCTTGCGCGATACCAGCGCTGCCGAGACGCGGCACGGCACGCAGGCCGCGCCCGAGGTCGAGATCGAGCGCCTGTGCAAGGTGTTCGGCCTGGGCGTCGCCGCCTTCCGCGCGCTCGACGAGGTCACCCTCACGATCCGCCGCGGCGAGTTCTTCACCCTTCTCGGCCCCTCGGGCTGCGGCAAGACCACGCTTCTGCGCCTGATCGCCGGGTTCGAGCAGCCGTCGGCCGGCGCCCTGCGCATCAACGGCCGCGCGGTGGCCGGGCTCGGCCCCAACCAGCGGCCCGTGAACACCGTCTTCCAGAACTACGCGCTCTTTCCGCACATGACGGTGGCCGACAACATCGGCTTCGGGCTGAAGATGCTGGGCCGGCCGCGGGCCGAGGTGCGTGCGACCACCGCCGAGATGCTGCGGTTGGTGCGGATGGAGGCGATGGCCGACCGCCGGCCGGCCGAGATCTCGGGGGGCCAGCAGCAGCGGGTGGCGCTGGCCCGCGCGCTGGCGCCGCGGCCGCGGGTGCTGCTGCTCGACGAGCCGCTGTCGGCGCTCGATCTGAAGCTGCGCAAGGAGATGCAGACGGAGCTGAAGCGCCTGCAGGCCGAGACCGGGATCACCTTCGTCTTCGTGACCCACGACCAGCAGGAAGCACTGACCATGTCCGACCGTGTGGCGGTGATGTCGGCAGGCAGGGTGCTGCAGACCGGCGCACCGGAAGAGATCTACAACCGCCCGGCCGACCGGTTCGTCGCCGACTTCATCGGCGACACCAACTTTCTCGACGCCGAGGTGGCGGCGGTGGCGGGCGATGCGGCCGAGCTGCGCCTGCCCGGCGGGGCGGTGGTGTGGGCCGGGCTTCCCGAGGGCTTGCGCCCGGCGAGGGGAGACCGCGTCACGGTGGTGATCCGGCCCGAGCACGCACGGCTTGCCGAGGACGGCCCGCTTGCCGGCACGGTGGAGCGCAGCGTCTTCTTCGGCACCGACACCCATCTCCACCTGCGCCTCGATGGCGGCGGCGCCTTCATCCTGCGCCGGCAGAATACCGCCGCCGTCAACGGCGCGCCCGCGCCCGGCAGCCGCGTACGGCTGGGGGTGGCCGAGGGCGCGGTGCAGATCCTGCGGGACTGACCGATGGCGCTGCGCGACCTCCCCGCCGCCGACCTCGCCGCTTCGCTCGAAGAGGAGGCGCCGGCCGCGACGCGTGAGCGGCACGGCTGGAAATGGCTCCTGTGCGCGCCGGCGCTTGCGGTCCTCGTCTTCGCCGCCTCCGGGCCGCTGCTGATCGTGCTGGTCTATTCCTTCCTGACGCCCGGCAGCTTCGGCGGCGTGCGCTGGGAGTTCTCGACCGAGGCCTGGTTCCGCGTGTTCTTCGCGCGCGACATCTTCGACCCCGAGGACGTGCGGCCCAATGCGGCGCATCTGGCGATCTTCTGGCGCTCGGTCACGCTTGCCCTGCAGACCACGCTGATCTGCGCCGTGCTTGGCTTTCCCACCGCCTGGTTCATCGCCACCCGGCCGGCCCACAGCCGCGGCCTGTGGCTCTTCCTGATCACCATCCCGTTCTGGACCAACCTGCTGATCCGGACCTTCGCGATCCAGGAGGTGATCCGCAATCAGGGGCTTATCAACACGGTACTGCTGCGCCTCGGCGTGATCGATGCACCGATCCAGATGATGTATACCGATTTCGCGATCCTCATCGGCATGGCCTATGTGTTCCTGCCGCTGATGGTGCTGCCGCTCTACGCCGCGATGGACAAGCTCGACATCCGGCTTCTGGAGGCGGGCTACGACCTCTACGCGAGCCGCTGGCGGGTGTTGCGCCACATCGTGCTGCCGCTGGTGAAGCCCGGCTTCATCGCGGGCTCCATCCTCGTCTTCATCCCCTCGATCGGCGCCTATGTCACGCCGCGGGTGCTGGGCGGCGGGCGCAACATGATGCTCGGCAACCTGATCGAGCTGCAGTTCGGGCAGGGCCGCAACTGGCCCCTGGGCGCGGCGCTCGCCATGACCATGCTGGTCCTGGTGGTGGCCGCGCTCGTCTTCTACATCCGCACCGTGGGGCGCGAGGAAGCGGGGCGCCGCGATGGCTGAGATCACGCAGCCTTCGCACCCGGCCCAAGCGCCCCGCCGCAGCCGCCATTTCTCGATCACCCGCCTGCCGGGCTTCGGGCTGATCGCGCTTGCCACCTTCGTGATGCTCTACGTGCCGATCCTGACGCTGGTGGTGTTCTCCTTCAACGCGCAGGCCTCGATGTCGGTCTGGGGCGGCTTCTCGCTCGAGTGGTACGAGGCGGCGTTCCGCAACCGGCAGGTCCGAGAGGTCTCGATCCGTTCGCTCTGGCTCGCGATCACCGC
>PUNI01000573.1 GCA_003551745.1 Paracoccaceae bacterium
CGAGGTCAACGAGCCGCTCGAGCTGAGCTACGACCAGCTGATGGGCGAGTTCGAGCATGTCACGCTCAAGCTGCAGCTCGAATGCGGCGGGAACGGGCGCGCGGGCTTCAACCCGACACCGCGCGGCAACCCCTGGACCATCGGCGCCATCGGCAATGCCGAATGGACCGGCGTGCGGCTCAAGGACATCCTGCGCCGGGCAGGGCTGCAGCCCTCGGCCGTCTACACCGGCCATTTCAGCTTCGACCAGCATCTGTCGGGCGATCCCGACCGGCAGGCGATCTCGCGCGGCGGACCCATCGACAAGATGATGGACCCCCACACCATCGTGGCGGTGAAGATGAACGGCGCCGACATCCCGATCGAGCACGGTTTCCCGGTGCGCATCGTCGCGCCGGGCTGGGCGGGCTCGGTCAGCCAGAAGTGGCTGACCCGGATCTGGGTGCGCGACCGCGAGCATGACGGGCCGGGGATGACGGGCCTGAGCTATCGCATGCCGCGCTATCCGGTGGCTCCGGACACCGAGGTGCCCGATGAGGACATGATGGTGATGGGCTCGATGGTGGTGAAATCGGCCATCACCGATCCGGTGGCCGGCACCGAGGTGCGCGCCGGCGTGCCCTTCCAGGTGCGCGGCCAGGCCTGGGCTGGCGATGACCACGTTACCGCCATGGAAACCTCCATCGACTTCGGCGCCACCTGGCAGCCGGCCGCGCTGGAGGCGCCGCCCAACCGCTACAGCTGGCAGCGCTGGCGCGCCGACATCACCGTGCCCAGCGTCGGCTATTACGAGATCTGGGCGCGCGCCACCGACAACATGGGCCGCAGCCAGCCGATGTTGGTGCCGGGCTGGAACCCGCGCGGCTATCTCAACAATGCCTGCCACCGCATCTTCGTGACGGCGACATGAGCGCAGGCTCGAAGATGCTGCAAGGACGGGGGGCGGCGCTGGCCGCCCCCGTGATCGGCGCCGCCGCGGCCGCGGCGATGGGCCTGTCGCTCGCCGGCGCGATCCTCGCGCAGGAGGCGCTGGACGTGGATGATCCATGGTATCCGCTGCCGGAGGGGGAGGGCGTGATGGAGGTCTATTACGCCTGCAACGCCTGCCACTCGCTGCGTACGGTGACCAATGTTCGGTATTCCCGCCGGGTCTGGGACGAGCTTCTGGACTGGATGGTCGAGGAGCAGGGCATGCCCGAGTTCCGCGACGAGGAGGAGCGGCAGATGGTGCTCGACTATCTCGCCACCCATCTGAGCCCCGACGCCGAGGGCGAGCCGACGCGCGCGAGCCCCGGCCTGCCGGCACCGCGGGCCTCCTGGTAGGCGCGACCGCGCCCGCGCCATCGGCGGGCCGCCCCGTCCCTTCCGGATCACAGGCAGGATCACCGGCCGGATCATGGACCGGTCCGGGCCGGTGCCGGCGGTCCGTTGCGCCGCTGGACGCGGGCGGGGTGGCGTCCTAGCCTCTGGGATGCACCGAATCCCGGAGGCCGCATGAGCGAGACGCCCGCCGCGCCCTATCAGGTGCTAGCGCGCAAGTATCGGCCCGAGACCTTCGCCGATCTGATCGGGCAGGAGGCGATCGTCCGCACGCTCGGCAACGCCTTCGCAGCCGGGCGCATCGCCCATGCCTTCATCCTCACCGGCATCCGCGGCACCGGCAAGACCACCACGGCGCGGATCATCGCCAAGGGCTTGAACTGCATCGGGCCGGACGGGGAGGGCGGCCCGACCACCACGCCCTGCGGGGTCTGCGAGCATTGCCGGGCGATCAGCGAAGGCCGGCATGTGGATGTGCTGGAGATGGACGCGGCCAGCCGTACCGGCGTGAACGACATCCGCGAGATCATCGACGGTGTGGCCTATCGCGCGGCCTCGGCGCGCTACAAGGTGTATGTCATCGACGAGGTCCACATGCTCTCGACGAGCGCGTTCAACGCGCTCCTGAAGACGCTGGAGGAGCCGCCGCCCCATGTGAAGTTCCTCTTCGCCACCACCGAGATCCGAAAGGTGCCGGTGACGGTTCTGTCGCGCTGCCAGCGCTTCGACCTGCGGCGGATCGAGCCCGAGGTGATGCTGGCGCATCTCGCGCGCATCTCCGAGGCGGAGGGGGCGCAGGTGGCGCCCGAGGCGCTGGCACTGATCACCCGGGCGGCCGAGGGCTCGGTGCGCGACGCGCTGAGCCTGATGGATCAGGCGATCAGCCATGGTGCCGGGGAGACCTCGGCCGAGGCGGTGCGCATGATGCTGGGGCTCGCCGACCGCGGCCGGGTGATGGACCTCTTCGAGATGATCCTGAAGGGCGATGCGGCTGGCGCGCTGGCGGAGCTGGCCGGGCAATACGCCGACGGGGCCGACCCGGTGGCGGTGCTGCGCGATCTCGCCGAGGTCACGCATTGGGTGAGCGTGGTCAAGATCACGCCCGAGGCCGCCGACGACCCCACGGTGGCGCCCGACGAGCGGGCCCGCGGCCGCGAACTGGCCGGGCGGCTGCCGATGCGCGTGCTGAGCCGGATGTGGCAGATGCTGCTGAAGGCGCTGGAGGAAGTGTCGCTGGCGCCCAACGCGATGATGGCCGCCGAGATGGCCGTGATCCGCCTGACCCATGTGGCCGACCTGCCGGGCCCCGAGGAACTGATGCGCCGGCTCGCCGAGACGCCGGCCGACGCGCCCGCGAGCGGCGCCCGCGGCCCGGCCGACCGGCGGCAGGGTGCGCCGGTGGCGCAGGCCGCCGCGCCGGCCCCCGCGCCCGCTCCGGCGGCTCTGCCCGTTCCGCCGTCCCGCGGCGGCGGTGCGTCGCCGGCCACCGCCCTGGCGCCCGCGCTGGCGCCGGAGGACTATCCGGATTTTGCCAGCGTCGTCGAGCTGATCCGCACCCGTCGCGATCTGCCGCTGCTTCTGGAGGTCGAGCGCTGCGTGCGGCTGGCGCGCTACAGCCCCGGGCGCATCGAGTTCGCGCCGTCGGCGGATGCCGCGCCGGATCTTGCGGCCCGGCTCAGGCAGAGCCTGCAGGGCTGGACCGGGCTGCCCTGGGCCGTCAGCGTCGTTGCTGCGGCCGAGGCGCCCACGCTCGCCGAGGCGCGCAGCGAGGCCGAGACGGCCGCACGGCAGGGGGCGTTGCAGAATCCGGTGGTGCAGGCGGCCCTTGCCGCCTTCCCGGATGCGGAGGTGACCGCGGTGCGCAGCCTTGCCGAGCGGGCGGCCGAGGCGGCGGAAGCCGCGCTGCCGCCGGCCGAGGAGGAAGCATCGGGCGAGGACTGGGACCCGTTCGAGGACGCGTGAGCGGGGCAGGGCACCGCTTGTGGGCCCTGTCCTGCCCGACTATCACCGCCGGCACGGCCGGCAGAAGGAAAGGACAGCGCGATGATGAAGGGACTTGGGGGCCTCGGCGGCCTTGGCGATCTGGGCAAGATGATGAAGGCGGCGCAGGAGATGCAGTCCAAGATGACCGCCCTGCAGGAAGAGCTTGCGGCCCATACGGTGACCGGCGAGAGCGGGGCCGGGCTGGTCAAGGCCACGGCCACCGCGAAGGGCGAGCTGACCGCGCTCGACATCGACCCGTCGATCTTCAACGCCGACGACAAGGAGGTGGTGGAGGATCTGATCCTCGCCGCCGTAAAGGACGCGCAGAGCCGCGCGGCCGAGCACACCCAGGCCGAGATGCGCAAGCTCACCGAGGGCATGGGGCTGCCGGCCGACATGAAGCTGCCGTTCTGACCGCGCCAGAATGGGCGACGCCACCCGCGAGATCGAGGCGCTGATCGACCAGGTGGCGCGTCTACCCGGTCTGGGGCCGCGCTCTGCCCGCCGGGTCGTGCTGCATCTGTTGCGCCGGCGCGGGCAGGCGATGCTGCCCCTGGCCCAGGCGCTGGAGGCCGTGGCGCGCGGGGCCCGCGACTGCACGATCTGCGGCAACATCAGCACCGCCGAGATCTGCCCGGTCTGCGCCGATCCGGCCCGCGCGACCGGCGAGATCTGCGTGGTCGCGGATGTCGCCGATCTCTGGGCGCTGGAGCGCAGCGGGGTCTTCCGGGGCCGCTATCACGTCCTCGGCGGCACGCTGTCGGCGCTGGATGCGGTGGGGCCGGAAGACCTGCGGATCCCGACGCTCGTCACGCGGGTGGCCGAGGAGGCCGTGCAGGAGGTCATCCTCGCGCTCGACGCCACCGTCGACGGGCAGACCACCGCCCATTACATCGCCGAGGCGCTGGCCCCGACCGGCGTGCGGGTCAGCACCCTTGCCCGGGGCGTGCCGGTGGGCGGCGAGCTGGATTACCTCGACGACGGCACGATCGGCACCGCGCTCAGGGCGCGCCGCCCGTTCTGAGCGATCGGGTGCCGCCGCCCGGTCGGGCGGGTGTCAGCGCCGGGACGGCGTTTCCGTCTCGTCCTCGCGGTCGGTTTCGGCGTCCGCCTCGTCCTCCGTGCGGTCTGCGTCGGGAAGGTTGAAGAAGCTGTCGGCATCGCTGTAGTCGGCAGCGGGCTTCTCCTCCTCCTCGGAGCCGCCGCCTTCGCCGGTCAGGCTGAAGTTCTCGAGGCCCGCGATGGCGGTGGGAAGCCGGGGCTCGGGCGCCATGCCCAGGGAGGTCTCCGTCGAGACGAGCTTGCGGCGCTCGTCGTCGGTCATCAGCCCGCCTTCCGCGGCCTTCTTGCGCGCCGCCTGCTGCACCGCGCGGTCAAGCTCGCTCTGCCTGCAGAGCCCGAGCGCAACCGGGTCGATGGGCTGGATGTTGGCGATGTTCCAGTGGCTGCGGTCGCGGATAGACTGGATCGTGGGCTTGGTGGTGCCGACGAGCTTGGAGATCTGGCCGTCGGTCAGTTCGGGATGGAACTTTACCAGCCAGTAGATCGCGGCGGGCCGGTCCTGGCGCTTCGACAGCGGGGTGTAGCGGGGGCCGCGCCGTTTCTCTTCGCCGACGGCGGCCGGGTTGTGCTTGAGCTTGAGCTGGTAGTGCGGATCCTTCTCGCCCTTGTCGATCTCGGACTGCTCGAGCTGGTTGTTGGCGATCGGGTCGAAGCCCTTGACGCCGGCGGCCACGTCGCCGTCGGCGATGCCCTGCACCTCCAGCTCGTGCAGGCCGCAGAACTCGGAGATCTGCCGGAAGGTCAGCGTGGTGTTGTCGACCAGCCAGACGGCGGTCGCCTTCGCCATGAGGGGCTTGTTCATCGGATGCCTCCTTAGCAACACGTCCCCCGCAAGGCCTCGGGGGCCGGGAAACCGGGCCGCGGCGGGCGCCGCCGATCCTCGCTTTCGGGGGTCGCGCCGTGTATAGAACCCGGGCGCGCAAGAGGAAAGAGGAAATGCGGGGGCTGGTTGCGCTGATCCTGATCGCCCTTCTGGCCATCGGGCCTTGCGCCGAGGCGAACGGCCCGGCCGCGCGCGGCTTCGATTACTACGTGCTGGCGCTGACGTGGATGCCCGGCTGGTGCGTGCGCGAGGGCGATGCCCGGGGCGATGCGCGCTGCGCGGAGGGCGCCGGCGCGGGCTGGGCGCTGCACGGGCTATGGCCGCAGCATGAGGAGGGCTGGCCGGAGTTCTGCACCACGCCAGAGCGCGATCCCAGCAGGCGGCAGACCGCGGCGATGGCCGACATCATGGGCTCGGGCGGGCTGGCCTGGCACCAGTGGCGCACGCACGGCCGCTGCTCGGGCCTGGGCGCGGAGGCCTATTTCGACATGTCGCGGGCGGCCTACGCGCGCTTCGCCCTTCCCGAGGTCCGCGCCGAAAC
>PUNI01000335.1 GCA_003551745.1 Paracoccaceae bacterium
AGGATGTCGGTCTCGGAGATGCGGTCGGAGGACAGCACCCCCTCGGCCTCCTGCGCGTCGACCGAGAGGTCCACGCCGCAGCGGGCGTCGGCGAGGCGGGCGTCGCAGAAGGCCTGGAAGGTGCGGCCGACGCTCTGGTCGAGGACATGGGCGAGGCTGCGGACCTCGGCGACGAAGGCCACGCGGCCGCGGCGGATCTCGCCGATGCTGCCGCGGCGCATCAGCACGCGCTGCGCGGGATCGGCCCAGTTGACGCGCCAGACCTCGACCTCGGCGCCGTCCCAGCGGCCGTCGAGGATGTCGGTCTCGGAGATGCGGTCCGACGACAGCACCCCCTCGGCCTCCTGCGCGTCGACCGAGAGGTCCGAGCCCGCGCGGATCTCGGAGGCGGTGAAGCCGGCCTCGGGTTCGAAGGCGGTGCCGTCGAAGGCGAGCGTCCGGTCGTGGTCGGTGAAGCCGAGGGTGAGCCCGTCGGCGCGGCGGCTCCCCGACCACTACACAGCCCGCTGGCTGGAGCGCGAAAGCCAGCTCCACACCGCCCGCGACCGGATCGGCCGCGACACCCTCGAGGCAGCCCGCCGCTGGCAGGCCCCCGACCTTCACGACCATGGCCCCACCGCAGGAGCCCCCGCATGACCATCCGCTTCATCCCGGTCGCGGACATCCACGACCCGCTCACCGTCACCCTCGGCCTCTCCGGCGCCAGCGGCACCGGCAAGACCTACAGCGCGCTCCTCGTGGCCCGCGGGCTGGCCGAGGCCGCCACCGGCCGCTCCGGCGCCCCCATCGGCTATGTCGACACCGAGAACCGCCGCGCGCTGCACTACAAGCAGGCCTTCCCCGAGATGGCCCACTTCGACATGCAGGCGGTCGACGCTGACGGGAACCTTGTGGGCTTCGGCCCCGAGCGCTGGATCGAGGTCATCGACGCGGCCGAGGAGGCCCAGCTCCCGGTCCTCGTCATCGACAGCTTCAGCCATGCCTGGGAGGGGGTGGGCGGGGTCCTCGACCTGCACGCCCAGACCCTCGACCGGCTGACCCGCGGCGACGACAGCAAGAAGGACGCGCGGTCGCAGCTGGCCTGGGCCGAGGTCAAGCCCCGCTACCGCCGCCTGATCGACCGGATCGTGCGCGCCAACTGCCACATGGTCATCTGCACCCGCGCCAAGCCGGTGCTGCAGGACCCCCGCAGCGGCAAGAACGCCCGCAAGACCAGGACCCGGCGCGCCGACGTGCCCTGGGACGTGGCCGGCGACGGCGACCTGCTGTTCGAGATGCCCGCCATGATGATGCTGGACCCGGCCGCCCCCGGCTGCCCCGTCCACCAGATCAAATGCGCCTACCAGTTCCGCGCCCTCTTCGACCCCCGCCGCCCGATGGGGGTCGAGACCGGCCGCGCCATGGCCGCCTGGGCGAAGGGCCAGGGCGACGCCCAGGCCCAGAAGCAGCTCCTCGACGACGCCCGCGCCGCCGCCCGCAAGGGCCGCGACGCCTTCACCGCCTTCTGGAACAGCGACCGCGGCAAGGAACACCGCGCGCTCCTGCGCAGCATCCTCGACGAATGCCAGAGCCTCGCGCGCGAGGCCGACGCCGAGGCCGAGGCCTGCGACACCGACCCCTTCGGCCTGCCGCCGCTACCGGAGCACCACGCCCTCTCCGACGCCGACCGCGCGCGCATCGCCGCCGAGGTCCGCGCCGAAACCGACCGCCTCGCCCGCGAGGCCGCCGGACCGTGACGGCCTGCGACCCAAAGGCCGCAGCCCGGCGCGATCCCGCGCCAGGGGCAGCTCCAGACGCGGCAACCTCGCACAGGATCGGAAATCAACCCATTGATTTTACTGTAACGTAAGCCTGTGTGCGCTGTCTGGAGAGGCCCACCCCACCGCTCAGGAGGACCCCATGACCGAGACCCTCACCACCCCCGAAACCCGCAAGCGCGGCCGCCCACCGAAGGACCCCGCCGCCCAGCTGCCCCCGCTGGACCCCACGCAGGAGATCCACGTCGTCCTCTACCGCGCCGGCTCCACCGACCGCGCCGAGGTCCTCGACAGCGCCGACGCCGCCGCCGCCCGCGCGCAGGAACTCGCCGCCAGCCGCGGCAACACCGTCTTCACCTTCGGCCCCCCGACCGGCGCCTACAGCGTCGCCGCCGTCAACCTGCTGGCCCGAAACTGACCCGAGGCGGGCGGACCAGCCGCCCGCCGGACCAACGCGCATGCGAAACCCAAGGGACAAGACATGAGCACCACCGTCCGCCCGTTTGTGCCTGCAAGACTGCTGGGAGAGCGCGCGGCGGCCGAATACCTCGGGGTGTCCCCCACGACCCTCCGCGGCCTCGGATTGCCGCGGCGGGTTCTGGGCGCAAGGCGGCTCTATGATGTCGCCGACCTCGAGGAATTCGCCGATGGTCTGCCCTATGAAGGTGAGCCGGAGAAGAACACGTGCGACGAAATCTGGGGCAGAACGGCGTAAGGCTCAGACATGTGCACACCGTCCGCAAGGGCGGGCGGGTCTACCGGTATCTCCGGGCGCCGGGCCGGGAACGGGTCCGGCTTCCGGACTTGCCGCTCGATCATCCCGACTTCATGGCCGCCTATCTCGCGGCCTTGCAGGAGGCGCCGAAGGCAGTTCGCAAGCCCGGAGCCGGCACCATTGCGGCGCTGGTGGAGGCCTACTTGCGGAGTTCGGATCATGCCGGTCTTTCCCCGGACTACCGCCGCATCATCAAGCGGGAGGCCGAGGCCATTGCCCGAGCCGGAGGTCACGCCCGGGCTGCCGATCTGCGCCCCAACCACATTGCCGTCGATCTCGCGCCGCTCGCGCCATTCGCCGCCCGCAACCGCCGGTCCGCCTGGCGCGCCATCTGCCGCCACGCCCATGAGATCGGCCTGCTCGAGAGCAATCCCGCGGAGAATGTGCGTGGCAAGAAGCTGCCCAAGAGCGACGGCTTTCCGCCATGGACTTCCGCGGAGGTCGACAAGTTCCGCGAGCATTGGGCGCTCGGCAGCGTCCAGCGCCTCGCGTTCGAGCTGCTCTACTGGACCGGCTGCCGAATCGGCGATGCGGTGAAGCTCGGGCCGCAGAATGTGGCGCGGGACGGTGTGCTGGAGTTCAAGCAGAGCAAGACCGGCAACCCCGCCTGCGTTCCATGGACCTGCGCGCTGCCACCCTATGCCGCGGCGATGGAGGCAGACCGTGACCTCCTGCACGCTGCCATCGCGGCGCATCCCAGCGGACACCTGACATGGCTGGCGACCGCCTGGGGAAAGCCCCGCACCGTCGCCGGCCTCGGCAATCTCATGACGAACGCCGCGCAGGCCGCCGGGCTGGCGAAATCGGCCCATGGCCTGCGCAAGGCACGGTCGGTCGCACTGGCAGAGGCGGGGGCCACCGCCCACCAGATCAGTGCCTGGACCGGGCACGAAACGCTCCGCGAGGTAGCGCGCTACACGAGGTCCGCGGACCGCCGGCGGGCAGTCATGGGAACGGATGCAGACCGCGATTCTGTAAACCCGGGTGATGAAGTTTACAGGTCGGCGGAAAAGGGATGATTTTTCAGAGGTCTGCGAGGGCGGTGGTGGGTGATGACGGACTCGAACCGCCGACATCCTCGGTGTAAACGAGGCGCTCTACCGACTGAGCTAATCACCCGTGCCGGACGGATACGCCGTCGCGCCGCCGTCTGACAAGCCTTGCCGCGCGGCTCAGGTCGAGAGAAAGCGCACGGGCTCGCCCGGTGCGAGGATCGCGGCGGTCAGCCGGTCGGTGGCCCAGGCGCCTGTGTCCAGTGCGATGCGTCCGGAGCGCGCCGAGGGGCGTTTGACGATGGTGTGGCCATGGGCGACCCAGAGGCCGTCGCCGCGCGGCCGGGCCAGGAACTCCGGATGGCCCCAGAGCAGCGTCCCGGCCACCTGCGCGTCGATCGGCTGCTCGGGGTCGGCCGCGGCATGCACGATCGCCACGTTGCCGCATTGCGCGATCAGCGGCCGCGCGCGCAGCCAGGCTTCGAGGCCCTCCGGCCGCCCGGCGTCGAGCGCCTCGGCGAGAGCGTCGCGGGCGGCTTCGAGCACTTCGGCGCCGGCATCCTCCGGCACGCCCTCCAGCCCGAAGCTCTGGAGCGTCTGGACGCCGCCATTGCGCAGCCAGCGCGGGCCGGAGAGCAGCGGGTCGTCCAGGAAATCCAGCAGCATGCGCTCATGGTTGCCCATCAGGCAGAGCATCTCGCCTTCGGCTTCCGGATCGGCGGCGAGGCTGGTATCGAGCGTTGCCAGCAGTTCCAGAACCCGCCGGCTGTCGGGGCCGCGGTCGATATAGTCGCCCACGAACACGGCGAGAGGGTGCTCATGTCCGCTGGCCGCCTGATCCGCGTCGATCAGGTCGAAGAGCCTGTTCAGGAGATCGGCCCGCCCGTGGATGTCGCCAACCAGATAGAGCGGGCGGTCGGGCTCTGGCCGCTGCGCGGGCGCAAGGCGCAACAGGCGGCGCAGCAGATCGAGGGGGTGCATCCGGCAAATCCTTGCGGGCAACGGCTGTCGCAGAGGTAACCGGGCCGGTCGAGGGCTTCAAGCGGCCCCTCTTGCGGCCGGCGCAGAGCCGCGCGGAAAGCAGAAAGGGGGCCCGTGGGCCCCCTTTCGCAACCGCTGACGCGGCCGGGATCACATCATCCCGTCCATGCCGCCCATGCCGCCGGGCATGCCGGCGGGGGCCTTGTCGTCCTTCGGCTTGTCGGCCACCATCGCTTCGGTGGTGATCAGCAGCCCCGCGACCGAGGCGGCGTCCTCCAGCGCGGTGCGCACGACCTTGGCCGGGTCGATCACGCCGAACTTGAACATGTCGCCATATTCTTCGGTCTGGGCGTTGAAGCCGAACGCCTTGTCGTTGGACTCGCGGATCTTGCCGGCAACCACCGAGCCGTCGACACCGGCGTTGTCGGCGATCTGGCGCAGCGGCGCTTCGAGCGCGCGGCGCACGATGGCCACGCCGGCCGTCTGGTCGCCATTCTCGCCGGTCAGGCCTTCCAGCGACTTGGCGCCCAGGACGAGCGACACCCCGCCGCCGACCACGATGCCTTCCTGCACGGCCGCACGGGTGGCGTTGAGCGCGTCGTCCACACGGTCCTTGCGCTCCTTGACCTCGATCTCGGTCATGCCGCCCACGCGGATCACCGCGACGCCGCCCGCGAGTTTGGCCAGGCGCTCCTGAAGCTTCTCGCGGTCATAGTCGGAGGTGGTTTCCTCGACCTGCTGGCGGATCTGCGTGACACGCGCCTCGATCTCGGCCTTCTCGCCGGCGCCGTCGATGACGGTGGTGTCGTCCTTCTTGATCTGCACCTTCTTGGCGCGGCCGAGCATGTCCATGCTGACATTCTCGAGCTTCATGCCGAGGTCTTCCGAGATCACCTGCCCGCCGGTCAGGATCGCGATGTCCTGCAGCATGGCCTTGCGGCGATCACCGAAACCGGGCGCCTTCACGGCAGCGACCTTCAGCCCGCCGCGCAGCTTGTTGACGACGAGCGTGGCGAGCGCCTCGCCCTCGACGTCCTCGGCGATGATCAGAAGCGGCTTCTGCGACTGGATGACCTGCTCCAGCAGCGGCACCATCGGCTGCAGCGAGGAGAGTTTCTTCTCGTGGATGAGGATCAGCGCATCCTCAAGCTCGGCCACCATCTTGTCGGGGTTGGTGATGAAGTAGGGGCTGAGGTAGCCGCGGTCGAACTGCATGCCT
>PUNI01000105.1 GCA_003551745.1 Paracoccaceae bacterium
AAAGGGCTGCGCCGGGGTCGGCGGCAACCAGTCGGGGGGCGGCGCCGGCCTCCTGCGTCAGGCGCCGCAGATGGGTTGCGAAATCCTCCACCTCCCTGGCCCGGTAACCGGGCGTGTCGGCGTGGGCCACGTTGCCGGAGATCACGGCCTGACGGGCAGAGGCATGATTGGCCAGGGCCTGCGTCAGACGTGAAAGTTCGAGCCGTTCGAACATCGGGGCTTCTCCCTCGACTGGATACACCTCGGCTTAAGGGCGATTCGTTTAAGAAGCGTTTGCCCTGATCAGGAGGATTCAGAATGGATGGCCTCGCCGCTCTCGCCGCCGAAATCGGCGCGATCGATCACACCCATCACCTTGGCCGCGTTCGGGAAATCGCCCGCAGCATGCTGATCGTAAGCGGTCTGTCGCGCAGCGCGCGCATGGGCGACCGGGTGCTGATCGGGGCGCCGCGCGGCCCCCGCATGGGCGGCGAGATCGTGCGGCTGACCGAGGCCGAGGCGGCCGTGCTGCCCGACGCACCGCTTGAGGGTGCCGCGATCGGCGAACCGGTTGAGCTTCTGGGCCGCAGCGAGATCTACCCCCACGACGGCTGGATCGGACGCATCATCGACCCCTTCGGCGCCCCGCTCGACGGCCGGCCGCTGTGGCGCGGCAGCACGCCCCGCCCGCTGCGCGCCACACCCCCCGCTGCAGCAACGCGGCGGCGCTTCGGGGGCCGTCTGGAGACCGGGGTGCGGGCCTTCAACACGCTGCTGCCTCTGGTCCGCGGGCAGCGTCTCGGGCTATTCGCGGGCTCCGGCGTGGGCAAGTCGCTGCTGCTGGCGAAATTCGCGCGCGGGGTCACCGCAGATGTGGTGGTGATCGCGCTGATCGGCGAGCGTGGGCGCGAGCTGCGCGAGTTCACCGAAGGGGTGCTCGGGCCCGAGGGCATGCGCCGGGCGGTGGTGGTGGCGGCGACCTCCGATCAGTCGCCGCTGGTGCGGCGCCGGGCGGCCTGGGCGGCGATGGCGGTAGCCGAGCATTTCCGCGACCAGGGCCAGCATGTCTTGTTCCTCGCCGATTCGATCACGCGCTTTGCCGAAGCCCATCGCGAGGTGGCGCGGGCGGCGGGCGAGCCGGCGAGCCTGCGCGGCTATCCCCCGTCGGTGGCCCATCTGATCATGGCGCTGGCCGAGCGCGCTGGCCCGGGGCCGGAGGGCGCGGGCGACATCACCGCGGTGCTGTCGGTGCTGGTGCCGGGCTCCGACATGGAGGAGCCGGTGGCCGACATCCTGCGCGGCGTTCTCGACGGCCATGTGGTGCTCGACCGTGCAATCGCCGAGCGCGGCCGGTTTCCGGCGGTCGATCTGCTGCGGTCGGTCTCGCGCAGCCTGCCGGCCGCGGCGAGCGAAACGGAGAACGCACTCATCGCTCGCGCCCGCGCACTTCTGGGCGCCCATGCCCGCGCCGAGCTGATGATCCAGGCCGGGCTCTATGCGGCCGGCGCCGATCCTCTGGTCGATCAGGCGGTGAAGGTCTGGCCCGCGCTGGATGCCTTCCTCGCCGAGGACGAGCCGGGCAGCAGCGCCGACAGCTTTGCACGGCTGGCGGCCTGCCTCGCCCCGGCCGAGGAGCCCGAGGAGGCCGCGCCCGATCAGACGACGGCGGTGGCCTGACCTGGCGCTCCGCCACATCGGCAAACCTCAGAAGCGGGGAACGCCCGCGCCAGAGAGAAGCTGCAGGGCGACAGAGCCGGGGCCGGTCATCGACGGGCCCATCTGAGCCTCGGACCGCGCGAGAAACTGGCGGACCAGCGCCTCGATGCGGTCGGCGTCGGCGAAATCGGCAAAGCCCGAGATCCCGAGGCTGCGCGATGCGCGGGACCGAAGCACATCCACCTGCCGGTCGACATCGAGCATCGCAAATTCGCGCGGCAGGCCGAAGGCGGTCTCGAACACGCGGCGCAGCGGCGGCTGGCCGATCACGCTCAGCCACTTGCCGCGCTCGCTGGTGTCGCGGCCGACGAGTTCGGGAAGCTCGCGCCGCAGGTTGAGGGCAAGCCGCATGTCGTCGTTGACGGTGCCGACGGCGACCTCGAACTGCCGCGTGGTGAACGCCTCGATGATCCGGTCGGTGAAGCCCGCCGCGTCCTGCGGGGTGTAGCTCGCCTCGAAGAGCCGGGTTTCGATCAGATCGGCCACGCGGGCGGCGAAACCGGCCTGGCCCACCCGGGGCAGACCGGGGCCGCCGAAGTTGAAAAGCTCGGACAGCTCGCGCAGACGTGGCTCCGACAGCCGGTTGACGATCGCCGAAGGGTCCTGCGGATTGCTTTCCAGGACCGATTTCACGAAACCCGGCCGCGCCATCCGATCCTCCAGCCCGACGGCGCCGAGCGCCACGCGCAAGAGCCGCGGGTTGCTGACGAGGTCCTGCGCACTCTCCACGCTGCCGATGTTGTTGCGGAAATGGCTTAGGTCGGCGGCCCAGTCGGGCGGCAGCCTGAACTCGGCGCGTTGCTCTTCGCGCGAGGCACCGGCGAAGGTCGGGCCGCCGGGTTCGCCGAAGCCGAAGGCCCGCGCCAGTTCGGTGTAGCGGCGGTCGCCGAGGCGGTTGGCGAGCGCGCGCGGATCGTCCTCGGGGCTTTCCAGCACCTTGCGGATGAAGGCGCGGTTGTTGACGTCGTCCTGCAAGCCGAAGGCGCCGAGCGCGACCGTGAGCAGCCTGCGGTCGGAGACCAGCTGCTCGGCGCTCTGCACCTTGCCGATGTTCTCGCGGAAATGGTCGATGTCGCGCTGCACCGAGGGGCTGCGGGCAAATTGCGCCTGCTGCTGTTCCAGCGTACGTTTCAGCAGCGTCCAGCCGCCGATGCCGCCGAGGGGGACGGCAGGCGTGAACATCACGGTGCCCGACGCGCCAGCAACCGCTCTTCCCGCGGCAGCAGCGCGCGCAGCGCCTTCAGCGCTTGGTAATGGGCATCGGCCAGCACCGCCTCGGTGGCGGCGGTCAGCAGCGCCCGGCTGTCTGGGTCGGTGAAGACCTGGCTGAGCTGTTCGATCCCGCGCAGCAGTTGGTGACGGGTGTCGTCGGGCGCGGCATCACCCGACAGCACCAGCTGCGCGACATAACAGACCCGGCGCACCGGGGTGGTGGCCTGATCGGGATGGATCGCATCGCGCAGGCGCAGGATATGTGCGTTCGGCGTGACGATGGCAAGCCGAGCGCGGCGGTCGCCGTTCTCGATCACCGCGCCGTTGATCAGCACCCGCTCCTTGGGGCCGAGCTTGAGGACGAGCCCGCTCATCCCGGCGCTCCGGGCCCACGCAGGCCGCGCATCACCGACAGGTTGATGTCGATCAGGATGTCCGGTTCGGCCTCGCCGGCGAGCACCTTGCGGGTGTGCTGGTCGGTGAACTCGAAGAGATAGAACAGCTGTGCGCGGAGCTGTTTGGGCAGTTGGTTGCCCTCGGCGGCCACGTCGAGGCCGAGCGTCAGCCACAGCTGCCGGTTGTCGTTCAGGGCCGAGACGAAGGTCGCGTACTGCGCCTTGCGGGTCTCGATGGCGGATTTCAGGCGGTGCGTGATCCGCGCGATCACCTCGTATTCGATGCCGCGCGGCGTGCGGGCAGCCATCTGGGCGCGCCCGTAGGCGTTGGTGGCCGTGGCAAGGGCGTTCATGCAGCGATCCTCAGCGTGGGGTCGGGGGGTGCCGGGCGAGGGTCGGGGCGCGCCGAGCAGGCGGCGCGCCCCGGATCAGATCAGCCTCAGCGGAACAGCTGGAGGATGTTCTGCGGCTGCTGGTTGGCGATCTGCAGCGCCTGGATGCCCAGCTGCTGCTGGACCTGCAGCGCCTGCAGGCGGGCCGAGGCCTCCTCCATGTCGGCATCGACCATCGCTCCGACACCCGAGCGCAGCCCGTCGATCAGATTGCCGACGAAGTTGCTCTGGATCTCCATGCGCTTCTCGGTCACGCCGAGCTCGGCGGCCTTGTCGATGAACGCCTGAAGCTGGTCCTCGATTGCGTTCAGTTCGGTCGCGATGGTCGCCGGATCGGCCAGAGTGAAGGCCAGGCCCGTGATGCCGCCCGTCATGTCCTCACCGGCAACGGTGATCTGTTCGAGTGTGAGGTTGCCCGCATTATCGCGCACCAGAGCCGAGATTGCCTCAAGGTTAGCCCCCGCCTGGTTCAGCAGGTTCAGGCCGTTGAAGCTTGCAGAGTCGAGTATCGTCTCGATCTGGGTCTGCAGTTCCTCGAGGTTGTCGGTGATTTTCTGGTTGTCGACGTTCTCGCCCGCCTGCAGCACCAGCGATTTCATCTCGCCGAGCAGTTCCACAACCGCCTCGGTGGCGTTGCGGGCAACGGCGACGGTGGACTGACCAAGGGCGATGGATGACTGCACGGTCTTCATCGCTTCCGCATCCGAGCTCATCGTCTTCCCGATGGCCCAGATCGCCGAGTTGTCCTTGGCGGTGCCGACCTTGTAGCCGGTGGAGATCTGGTTCTGAACCGTTCCCATGTTGCGGTTGATGGTCTTCATGGTCTGCAAGGCGACCATGGCGCCGTTGTTGGTCAGAATCGACGACATTTTCCGTTTCCTTCATCAGGCCGGCGGCTTTGCGCGCGGCGAAGATTTCGGGCCCGTGGCGGGCCGGTGAAGGGCATTCTGGCCGTTACGGCTTTGCCTCATGCGTCGCCGTGCCACCCCTTGCCGGGATGCCGCTGCAGGAAGCCTCCGCCGCGCTAACGGCGGGTTAAGCCGGCCCGGGCCGATGCGCCGGATTTGAACCAAACCGGAACGGGCGGGCCGTGGCATCGGCGGGCCGCGTTAAACCCCGGTTCACCCCCGGCCCGTATCGCTGGAACCGGGTGGACCCGAGGGTGATGCGATGGACCGGCACGACAATGCCCGGCCTGTCATCATCAAGCGCAAGAAGACCGTCGCGGGCGAGCATCATGCGGGGGCGTGGAAGATCGCCTTTGCCGATTTCGCCACGGCAATGATGGCCTTCTTCCTGGTGATGTGGCTGATCAACGCGACGACCGAGACCCAGCGCAAGGGTCTGGCCGACTACTTCAGCCCCTCGGTTCCGGTCAGCCGCGTCTCGGGCGGGGGCGATGGTGCCTTCGGCGGCCACGAGATCTTCTCGGACCAGTCGGTGGCCTATTCCGGAATCGCGGATCGTGACCGCGCCGGCGGCGCAGGCGACGAATCGGCCATCGCCGACGCCGAGGCGGCCGGCGCCGAGGGCGAGGCCGAACCCGATTCGGGCGACGTGCTCTCGGAGATCGCCGAGCTTCTGCGCGCTCGCGGCGGCGAGAGCGACTTCACCGAGATGGCGCTGCGCCATGTGGTCTCGCGCATAACCGACGAGGGGCTGGTGGTGGAGATCTTCGACCTGCCCGAGCAGACCCTCTTCTCGGGCGACAGCGACCGGCCCGAACCGGTGCTGGAGGCGCTGGCCGGCATTCTCGCCGAGGTGTTCGGGCTGATCGACAACGCGGTTTCCATCGAGGGGCATCTGCGCAGCTTTCCGGTGGTTCTGGCCAGCAACCCGGCCTGGGATCTCTCCACCGCGCGGGCGCAGCGGATGCGCGCGCTGCTCGAGGCCGAGTCGATCGCGCCGGCGCGGATGCGGCGGGTCACGGGCCATGCCGACCGTCAGCCGGCGGTTCCCGGCAACCGCGCGGCGATTCGCAACAATCGTCTGGAGATCGTGCTGCTGCGCGACGGCCG
>PUNI01000620.1 GCA_003551745.1 Paracoccaceae bacterium
AAACGCCCGCAGCGCCACGTCCAGCGCGCCGCGCACCGCCTGCACCGCAAACCAGCCGGCGAAACGCAGTGCCCCCGTCGGCGAGATACGCCAGACCGCCGGTGGCGCCAGCCGCCATGCGACAGCGGCCCCGACCAGCACCGCCGGCAGGCCGAAGACCCAGCCCTCCGCCGCACCGCCGGTCAGCGCCGCCCAGAGCAGCGCCAGCCCCGCCGCGGTCGCCAGCGCCATGCCGGCGCGGAGCCGCACCGGAGCTGCGGCGTGCGGCCGGGACTGCGGCGGCGCCACCTCGGGCGCGGGCGCCGGCAGCAGTGCCGTAACGTCAGTGCGCCGCATCTCGGCAACCACCCGGGACGGCCCTGCCTGCATCCAGACCGTCGTGCAGCCATCGCTCGCCGCCGCCGGGGTGGCGGCCGCCGCCAGCGGGCGGGCAAGACAGGTCTGGGCGCCATGGCGCATCGCGGGCCTCCTTCGGCAGCAAGATTGTGCGGGTCCGGTCCGGTGCGCGGGCTGCCGCGCCGCACACCGTCTGGGCCGGAGCCCGGATGCCAGGCCACGGGCCCGGCAGGATCATTCGAGGCACTTACGCGCGAGCCGGGCAGTTCATCCGGCGCATGGCGATTATTCTGCAGCGCAGCGTCTTGCGTCCCGGCATTCGGCGCGAAAGGGGCCGGTCAGGACACCGGAAGATGAAGGAATGAGGTTTCGTGGGCCGCCGCCGCGACGCCCGCGACCGGCTGGCTCAGCCGCCCGAGGCTGCCGCCCGCATGCGGTCGGTGGTCGCCTCCGCGTCCGAGACGACGGCCGGAGACGCCGTTTCCGGCTGCGCGACCTGCACCGACAGGCGCTCCGTTCCGTGGCGGTACTCCACCCGCGCCACGGCACCGTGCCGGCAGGAGAGCCGCAGCTCGTCGGGCAGTCGCGCCGTATCGACCGGAAGTTCCAGCGTCTGTCCCGCCTTGAGCGGACGCGGCTCGGCCCCCGCCTCCAGCGGCTGGAAGTGGATCGACAGGGGCGTCTCCAGCCCGGGGTGAAGGATCGGGCCCAAGGTCAGCCCCGGTGTGGCCGCGCTGCTCATCAGCGCTTCCAGCGGCAGGTCGAGCGGCACCGGCGCCGGCACCAGCCCGCAGGTGGCGAGCGACAGGCGCGTCTGCGGCGCCTCGCCGCGCTGCGCACCGGCGAGGAAGCCGCCACCGGCCGCGACGGCCAGTGCCACGATCCCAACCGCCAGCTGTGCGCGCGTCATGGCGACCTCCCGCCGGCGCGCGGCTCAGGAGCCGTTGCCCATGAGGCTCGCGACCTCCTGGGCCACCGCCTCGATCTGCAGCTCACTCGTCTGCGCCATCACGGCATAGTCGAGCCGTGCATCGCGCCAGTAGCCCACGCGCAGGTCGTCGACGCTGGCATAGCGCAGCGGCGCCTCGCGGACGCCCTCGGGGTGCGGCGCCACAATCAGCGACAGCCGGTGCCCGTCGGCATCCTCATAGATGAACTGGGCCATCGGTCCTTCACGGGTGCCCAGCATCCGCGTGCCCACCAGCTCCAGGCCCAGCGGGTCCAGCGCCGGATGCTCCAGCTTGCGGTCGAGCTTGGCCGCGACCCAGTCCAGCGCCTCCTCGGTGGCCTCGGCGCGGAATTCCACCGGCCGGATCACATCCTGCGCGAAGACCTGATGCGCGCCGAGAGCCTCGGCCACATAGCCCGGATAGGGGGTGTTGGTGGCGTCCCAGGCCATGTGCCCGCCCCAGCCGGCGGCAAACAGCATCACGCTGGCGGCGATCCGGCGCAGGCCCGGCCCGGCCAGCCGCGCGCGCCAGCCCTCGCGCGCCAGCGAGCGCGCCAGTTCGCGTTCCAGCGCGGCGGTCTTCAGGCTCACCGGCGCGGTGTCCAGCGCCTCGGCCGCGGCCCGGATCTGCGCCGACTGCAGCGACAGCGCGGTGACCAGGTCCCGGGCGGCCGGATCCTCGGCCAGTCGCGCCTCCACGGCCGCGGCCTCCTCTGGGCCGAGCTGGCCGTCGGCATAGGCCATCAGTTCGGGATCGAAATCGGTGTCGGAGCGGGGCGGTCGGGTCATCTTGGCACCTCTCACGCGATCAGGTTCAGCTTGCCGCGGCGCATCTCGCCCAGCAGGTTGCGCAGCGCCGCCCGGCCGCGGCCGAGCCGCGACATGAAGGTGCCGAGCGGCACGTCGAGGCTGCGCGCAGCCTCGGCGTAACTCATCTCCTGCAGGGCCACGAGCACGATGGGCTTGCGCTGCGCCTCCGGCAGGCGGTCGAGCGCCTCCAGCACCTGGCGCAGTTCCACCGAGGCCAGCTGGGTGTCGCCGGCGACGGGCTCGGGCAGGTCGGGCGCGGCCTCGGCCCGCACCTTGGCCTTGCGCAGGCCGCTGACATGGGTGTTGTGGAGGATGCGGAACAGCCACGGGCGCAGTTCGGTCCCCGGCTGCCAGGTGTGCGCCGCGGCGATCGCCTTGGTCAGCGTCTCCTGCACCAGATCCTCGGCCTGGGTCGGGTCGCGGGTGAGAACCAGCGCAAAGCGGCGCAGCCCCTGCACATGCTCGTGCAGCCGATCGGCAAGTCTCATCACGCACTCCTCTACCCAGGACGATGCACATACGCCTGACGCCGCCCGCCCATCCTCACGATCACGGATTTGTTATAGGCGGCCGCCATAAGCCGCGAAATGTGGCGCCTCGCCGGATGAAAGCGCTGCCCCGCGCGTATCGTTTCCAAAGCGAGATGAAGCCGCGGTCGTGTGCCGCGCGAGCAAGGAGATTTCGGAATGGCCAATGACCTGATCGTGCGGCCCCAGCTGCCGGTTCCCCGACCCAAGCGGTCGGTGCCGGCGCTGGTGTTCGGCACCCGCCCCACCACCATCGCCAAGCGGAGCACGCTTTACATCGCGCTGCTGCTCGTCCTCTACTTTGGCGTGATCGGCAACCTGATGCATCGCGTCGACACCGATCTCGACTTCGTTTCGCCGGTGGCGGTGGAGGGCGGCAGCCATGCCGTGAACATGGCCGCGGGCCTCATCTACCGCGAGACGGTCGACAACCGCTGGATTGCCAACGACCCGCCCTTCTATCCCACGCTCTTTCTCGACAACACGCCCAATTTCCAGCGCGGGCTGATGCGGGCGGTGGCGCGCTTCACCATCGAGCTCGAGGACCAGGTCGGCCGGCTGCGCGGGTCGGGCGCCATCGACCCTGACCTCGAGCGCGCCGCAGGGCTGTTGCAGTTCCCGCCCAATGTCTGGCTCTTCAACTTCGAGGAGTCCTGGCTGCCCGTACAGCCTGCCGACGCGCAGTATCGGGCTGCCAAGCGGGCGCTGATCGCCTACAACGAGCGCGTGGCCGACGGCTTGGCGGTGTTCGAGACCCGTGGAGACGCGCTGACCCTGACGGTGGAAAGGATCGCGGCGGAACTCGGCTCGCGCGCTGCGTTGACCGACGCGCATCTGCGCCGCGACACCTTCATCATCGATTTCATCTCCGACGACATCTTCTACTTCAACAAGGGGGTCGCCTACGGCAACTACCTGCTGCTGCGCGAACTGGGCCGCGATTTCGAAACCGTGATCCAGAATACGGGGCTGACGAGCGTCTGGGCCCAGGCCATGGACAGCCTGCGCGCCGCCTCGCAGCTCCGCCCGCTGGTGGTGCTCAACGGCGGCGGCGACAACAGCTTCTTCGCCAACCACCTGCACATGCAGGGCTTCTACATCAAGCGCGCGATCCTGCAGCTTGACGAGATCGCCCGGGTGATGCGGATGCAGCGCTGACCCCACCAGCGGCAGTCCCCCGTCGTGGCTTGCCACGTCCGGGGATCGTCTGCAGGCTGGCGGAGACGGATTGATGCCGTGCCGAAAGGCGCGGCATTTGCGTGTCTGCCTCGAGGCGGTCCGCGCTTCGCACACGACGATCCCGCCGTTGCGCGGGGGTGGCCTGAGAGTGCCGGCCACCACGCTGCCGGCACGGAGGAAGGACGTGCCAGGGGAAAACCCGGGTTTACAGTGGGGCAGATGACGCGTGCCCGCTTGCCGCCGGCCGGTCAAGAAACGCGAAAAGACTGGGGCCGGCTCAGGCCTGCCGCGGGCGTGGCGGCTGCACTGGGGCAGCGCCTGACGGCGCAGATAGGACGCAGACATGAGAAAACCCGGATGCCGTGGCATCCGGGTCTTGGCAGATCTGGGCCTGGGGCGGGGCTATTCGGCCGCCATCATCCGCTCGCCGTCGTCGCTGACCAGTTCGAGCACCTCGCTGCCCACGCGCCGCTCCAGTTCGGCACGGGTCACCAGGTCCTCGACATCGAGCGCCAGCGTACTGTGGCTCATCCCGATCCGCGCAAGCTGACGCTCGGACAGTCGGCGCAGGGCGGCGATGACGCGGACGATGTCGCGCTCCTCCAGCCACTCCTCGTAGTCGTCCTGTTTGCGCAGTTGCACCCGCGCCCAGAGTGCGGCCGGGCCATCTGCCCGCAGCGTGCCGACCCCGTTTCGAACGCCGGCGGTCCAGTTTCCGATCATGGCTTTCCTCCTGACCAAGTTACACCCGAAGAACGCGCCGGCAGCCGGCTTAATCCGACACTGAAGCCAACAATTCGAAGGATGAGGCCGGCCCTTCGCGAAACCTCTCTGCCGAATGCACAAACTGTGGCGCGGAGGGGTGCAAGGCGCTAACCCTTGCTCAGGGAGTGTCCGAAAGGGGCCGCAGCCGTCGCGGCAGGGAGGCGCATGGTGACCATCTCGCAGGGGCAGCGCCGCCCCTGGCTGGAAAGCTATAGCGCGGAGATCGTGGCCGAGCTGCCGCCGCCTGCCCATGACAGCCTCGCCCGTCTGATCCAGGCCACCAGCCGGCACTACGCCACCCGGACGGCCTTCACCTGCGTGGTGCCCAACGGCATGAACGGCAGCCTCCGCTTCGACAGGCTCGACGCGCTGTCGGACGATTTCGCCGCCTTCCTGCACCACCATTGCGGGGTCCGCCGCGGCGACCGGGTGGCGGTTCAGTTGCCCAATTGTCTGGCCTATCCGGTGGCAGCCTTCGGCGTGCTCAAGGCTGGCGCCGTGCTGGTCAACACCAATCCGCTCTACACCCCCTCGGAGATGATCCACCAGTTCACCGACGCCGGTGCCGAGGTTCTGGTGATCTGCGACATCTTCGCGGCCAAGCTTGCGCAGGTGATCCCGCGCACAGCCATCCGCACCGTGGTGCTCGCCGGCGTGCCCGAGCTCTTCCCGCGCATCCCCGAGGCCATCGTCCGCGGCGTCCAGAAGGTCTGGAGCCGCACCCTGCCGCCGGTGCCGCGGCTCGAGGTGCCGGTGCTGCGCCTGCGCGAGGCGCTGGCCAAGGGCCGAGCGGCCGGCCTCGACGCCTCGGCGTTCTGGACGGATCTGCGGCCCGACGATCTGGCGCTGCTGCAGTATACCGGCGGCACCACGGGGGTGGCCAAGGGCGCCATGCTCAGCCACGGCAACCTCCTCGCCAATCTCGAGCAGGTCCTGGCCATGGGACGGGCGCGGATGAGCGGTCAGGATTGCGTGCTGACGGCGCTGCCGCTCTATCACATCTTCGCCTTCACCGTGAACTTGATGGCCTTCTTCAGCATGGGCGCGCGCAACATCCTCGTGCCCTCGCCGCGTCCCGTGCAGAACATCCAGCGCGCGATCGAGAATTATCCGATCACCTGGATCACCGGGGTCAACACGCTGT
>PUNI01000231.1 GCA_003551745.1 Paracoccaceae bacterium
CGCGTCGGGCCACGGGCGATCCCTTGGCCCGTGCATTGGGCCGATGCGCACGAAGACCCAGCGGTTCGGCGGGAAAACGAGTCACTGGATCGTTTTCTTTTCCGCCTCACTCTGCAGCCGGTGCGGCCTGTGGCTGCGGTCCAGGACGCTGTCGCGCTTGCGCCACTTCCAGCGTCCGCCCCAGCGCATGCCCCTCCAGCACGAACAGCCGCTGCAGCGTGGAGGTGGCGCATTTCGGCGGGCCGGGGTGGAGCACGATGCTGCAGGTCATGGCGGGCTCCGCCGCGCCGGGCCGCGGCCGCGGGATGGGCCGGGTTCGGGGTCGGGTTCGGGCCGGGGCCCGGGTTCGGGGGTCGGTGCGCCCGGCCGCCCGGGCGGTCCGCGGCGCTGTGCGGGTCGGGCGGCCCGCAAGCCCGCCCCCGACCCGCGCCGCATGCCGTTTCCGGAGGACGCGCCGGGGCCAGCCCGGGCGCCGGCGGCGGGCAGAATCTGTGGGGGGCGAAAGGGCATCGCATCAGAGCGGTCCTGCGGCACAGAGCTCGGTCATGTAGGGAGCGGCCTGTTCCAGCCGGGCGATCCGGTCGGCGGACAGCTCGTCGTTGCGCCGGTCCACCTTGCCCTTGTCGAGCGTGCCGTAGCGGGTCTTGTCGGCCTCCAGCCGGTCGACTTCCGTCGCACCTGCGCGTCGGACAGGCCAAGGTCGAGGAAGGCGCCGATGCGCGCCCCGGTCTCGTAGGGGCGGGGGCCATGCTGACGAAATCGATCATCAGGCTCGAACCGCTGTCGGACCGGTGGCGCAGCGCCTGGTCGGACCGGGCGATCTGATGGGTGACCTCGTCGAGGGTCTTCACGGCGGTGCCCTGGCTGATCTTGCGGGAGGAATCGATCAGGGACAGGGCGGAATCGGCGGGATGGCGGTGGCTGATCAGCAGCCGGATGCGTCCGTCGCGCACCGCCGCGAGGGCCTGCGGACTGTGTCCCGCATGGGTCTTGACGAAGACGGCCCCCCCGGGGCCGGCCCGGGGCCGGCCAGGTCGGGATCGCCCGGCAGCGCCTCGATCGCGCCGGGCAGCGCCGGCACCGGCACCGGCACGAACACCCCATCGCCGTGGCGCCGGCCGATCCCGGCGGGCTTGGCGATACGGCCCTCGACCGGCGTCACCTTCCGCCGCACCAGCGCGCGCATCATGGTGAAGGCGGCGCTGCGGACGGTTTTCGGGGGCCGTAGCAGAGAATGATCATGGTGATCTCGCGGTCTGGCCCACGGTCTGGCCCACGGTCTGGGTCACGGGCCGGACGGTGCGATGGCTCCGGGCCGCGACATGGGCGCCGGCGTGGACTCCGCCCCCGGCAGGTCGGCCAGATAGCCGGTGGGGGTCATGCCGATGCTCTCGAAGATCTTCAGCAGCCGGCCGGCCAGTTCGCGGCGGCGCGCGTCATAGGCCGCGGGGTCGAACTCGGCCCGGGCGAAGGCGTCCTCGATGCTGTGGCACTCCTCCAGGAAGCGGGCCACGGGCAGGGTCGGCAGGGCCATCGCCTCGGCCAGCTCGCGGGTGCGGCTGTCGTGGTGGACCCACAGCGCCGGGGTGCCGGCCTGCCAGGCGACCATGTTGCCGTGCAGCCGCATCCCCACCGAGAAATCGTACCGCGCGCTGTCCTCCATCCACTGGTGGACCGAGAAATAGCTGCGCAGCTTGGCGGCGACGAAGACCCGGAACTCCTCGACCGTGGCGCCGGGGGGCATCAGCGCGCGGGCCAGGGCGGGCTCGCGGTTCTCGGGGATGTCGGCCGGCGCGGCGCCGTTGGCGTGGCGGATGTATTCCATGAACACCGGCACCGACTGCTGCGACATCATCCCGGCGCCGGCATGGGTCCAGGCGACCAGGCGCTTCTCGATCTGCTGCTTGACGGGATCCCTGGGCCAGGGTTCGTCGCCATGGGTGATGAAGCCGCGCAGCCCCGCGGCGCGGGTCCGGGCGCGCTTGGCGGCGACGCGCGCGCCCAGATCGGGGGCGGGGTTGATGAAGTTCGACGGGCAGCCGGTGACCAGCACATTGGTGACGCCGCGGTCGGCCAGCACCTCGGCGGTGAAGGCGCCGCGCACCCCCACCAGCGGCGCGCGCTCGCGGATCAGGTCGATGAGCCGCAGCACGCTGGGGTGGAAGTCGAAGTCGCGGGTCCGGTAGTCCGGGGCCTGGGCGCCCAGGCCGACCATCACGAAGGGCAGGTCGACCTTTTCCAGGAACCCGGTGACCCCGCTCATGTCGAAGCCTTCGCGCAGGAAATTGGCCGAGGGCAGCACCACCGCCCGGCACAGCGCGCGCACGCGGTCGCCGCGCCAGCCCAGCTCGCGCCCGAGCAGATAGCGGCGGTCGCCGATCAGGCTGTACATGGCGTACTGGAACAGCAGGTTGCCGGTGTTGTTGCCGACCTGCCGCATCGCCTCGGCGGTGTCCATCAGGGCTACCCCGGGGACATGCCCGTCGGTGCCGACCAGTGCGATGCCCTTGGTCACTCCTGTTCCTCCCCCGATGCCGCGCCCCGGGCCACCCCGGGCCGCCGCATGTCAGAAATCCGTCCCGCTCATCTCGATCTCGATCGGCGCGGGCGCAAGCCGCATCGCCAGTTCGGAAAACGAACTCCAGGTGCTGCCCAGAAGCCGCGGCGCCCGGCCCAGAAGCAGCGCATCCGCAAGCCCGTAGCGGAGCTGTTCCGCCGAGCGATCGTAGACGTCGCGTGGCAGGAAGGCCAGCCGGTCGCCATAGCGGTCGCGGAAGGCGTCGTAGATCTCGGGCAGGTCGGCGGCGAGGAACAGCGTCTCGGCCCGACCTTCGGCGATCAGCGCGTCGATGCGGGCCATGAAGCGGGCGAAATGGCTCTGGTCGCGCCAGTGGTGGATCAGCGCGTGGTCCTCGGCGGTCCAGTTCTCGGGCCGGTCATAGCTCTGGTTGTCGCGGCCCTGGCCGGCCTCCATGCGCACATGGGCCGCGAGCGCGTTGGGATGGCGCACCCGGGCGAGCATCTCGCGCACCGCCTCGACCGGGCGCAGCGCCTGCAGGAACCGGTTCTCGGCGTCCCAGTCGGCGCCGGGCTCCTGGCCCGCGTTCAGCACGAAGGCCGAGCGGACATAGATGTCGCTGGAGCTGGCGAGGTCGATCCTGGCGTCCTTGTGGCTGCCCGGCTCGACCGGCATGTAGTTGTAAAGCGCGATGCCGCTGCCCTCGGTCTCCTCGACGAAGGCGCGGTCCAGCACCGGGCCGGCATAGTCGAAGAGGTCGGAAAACCGGCAGTCGCAATGGTGGTCGGGCTCCCAGACGATCACCAGTTCGCGGTCCGAGCGGCTGGCAAGTGCTGCGCCCGAGCCGATGGCGCGCAGCCGGTTGCCCATGCCGTGCTGGGCGTCGATGTAGAGGGTCCGGCGGGTCCGGCGCACCAGCGGCGCGGCCAGCGTGGCGCCCAGATCGTTCAGCGCCGCGGCCCGCAGCGGCAGGCGCAGGTCCTGCCCGCCCAGGGTCGCGAGCATCTCGGGCGTGGTCCCGCGCAGGGTGGCCAGGTCGATGCGCGCGGGCGTGCCGATGTCGTGCCAGCGCGGCACGAAGGGCAGCCGGTAGAGCGGCCCCGCAGGCCCCCCCGCCAGCCCCCCGGGCAGCGCCGCGAAGGGCCCCGCCAGCACCGGCACCAGCCCGCGCGCCGCGGCCAGCTCGGCCAGGGCCGCCAGGCCGGCGGTGTCGGTGCCCGCCGGCACCCCCTCGGTCAGGTCGATCACCAGCCGCGGGCCCGGGGCGGTCAGCATCTGCGGCGCGTCCGACAGCGCGATCTCGAGGTCGAGCTTCGTCAGCGCCTCCCAGCGGCGGTGCGCCAGCAGAAGCGCGCAGCGGTCGCGGTCGAGCCCCAGCGCGGCCCGGCCCAGCCGCCAGGACAGAAGCTCCAGCGTGGCGTAGTGCCGCGCGTCGGCGTGCACCGTGGCGGGCACCGCGCTCGGCTCCCAGCCCTGGCGGCGCACCCGGATCCGGCGCGGGGCGGCATCAAGCGCGTGATCGGCGATGCGGAAGGGCAGGAAGACCTGCTCCGGCCCCCAGGGCGGCATGACATTGGCAACGAACCGGTTGGCGCGGATCAGGAAGGCGGGGTCGCGCGGCAGCGTGTCGGACGCGGGCGCACCGGGGGGCGGGGCGCCGTTGCCGGTGCGCGCGGCGTCGTCATGGGGCAGGTGGTGGACGGTGGCCACGTCGACATCGGCGCGCACCAGCCCCGCGGCCTCGAACCGGGCATAGATGTCCTCGTCGTCCCAGCCATAGCTGTGGATGAACTCGTTGAACCCGGCCACGCCCATCAGATCGGCCCGCGCGATCAGGAAGAAGCCGTTGAGGTATTCCTGCCCCGCGGGCGCATGGCGCCAGTTGCCGGCCACGAAACCGCCCGGCGGCAGCGGGTTGCGGGCAAAGAAATCGGGCGCCAGCACGATGTCGGCGTCGGTCTTGAGCACGGTCTCGCAGCCCGCCACCCGGAAGCCGAGGTTGAAGGCATAGGTCAGGATCCAGCGCGGCTCGTCCTCGGCCCGGACCACCAGGATGCGGGGGTCGGTCAGCCCGGCCGCCGCCAGCGCCTCGGTCACCGGCGTATCCGAGGTCCAGTCCACGATCACCACCTCGGCCACCTCGGGCTGTGCCAGCCAGGACGGCAGCGCGCGCAACAGGTTCTCGGTGCGGTTGTGGCAGCAGGTCACCAGGCTGACCCCCGGCATGACGGGGCCGGCCTGGGGCGGGGCGCAGGCCTCCAGCGGGGCGTCGGGTTCGGGCGCGGGGATGGCGCGCGGCGCCGGCATCTCGCGCAGCGCGAGACCGTGGAGGCGGGCGAGATCGGCCAGAAAGCCCTGGCGCGGCGCGGCCACATCGGCGGGGCAGCCGGCCAGGCGCTGCGACAGCCTGCCCAGCCCGATGGCGGCGCCGTCGCGGTCGCCCGCGATGATCTGCGCCCGCAGCACCTCCACCTGCCGCCAGAAGGCGCTGGCGCTCAGGCCGGGCGGCGGGGCGTAGGTGGGGTCAGACACCGCCCGCGCCTTCTGCCAGGGATCCCGCCACGGAGTCGGGCGGCACCACGAACAGGCGCAGGTCATAGACCGTCAGCTGCAGGTCCCGGAACGGCAGGTGCAGCATCAGGTTGCGCCAGGCCGGAAGCTCGGGGGGGAAGGTCGCGTCGGTCACCGGCAGCAGCGCGACCGAGACCATGGGGTCGCGACCGACCTCCAGCCGGTCGGCAAAGCGCGCGTCCAGATGCCCCCCGGCATGGCCCGACCGGATCGAGACCCCCAGCTGCATCGGTGCGTCCGCCGACAGCGCCGCGGCCAGCCCCAGCACCGAGCCGGGCGCCACCGGCGCGGGCGCCGGCGTGCCGGTGGCGCCCGAGGTCGCGGCCAGCGCACAGTTGAGCGACAGCCAGCGGCCCGGCGCCTCCACCCGCATGGCCAGGCCCAGAAGCGCCCCGGGGACCGGCGCGGTCTCGGCGGCCAGCCGGCCGGTCTGGGTGTCGGCGGCGATCCAGACGCCCGGGACGATATGGCGGCCGGGCACCACCGGCCCGGCCTCCCTGCGGTCGCGCAACCGGGTCCGGAGCGCGTTGGCGGCGTCTTCCAGCGGGTGGGACATGGGACGGTGATCCTGTCGTTGGCGGCGACGCGGGGCCGGACGGGGCCGCGTACCGGACAAGGC
>PUNI01000208.1 GCA_003551745.1 Paracoccaceae bacterium
GGCCGGTGGCGGGCCAGATCGGATTCGACGAAGCCCTCGCCGCGCTGAAGCCGGTGCTGGAGGACGACGCGATCCTGAAGATCGGGCAGAACATCAAGTTCGACGCCAAGATCCTCGCCCGCCACGGCATCCGCATGGCGCCGATCGACGACACGATGCTGATCTCCTATGCGCTGCATGGGGGCCTGCACGGCCACGGCATGGACACGCTTAGCGAGACCTACCTCGGCCATGTCCCAATCCCGATCAAGACGCTGCTGGGCTCCGGCAAGTCGGCCCGCAGCTTCGCCGCCGTGCCGATCGAGGAGGCCACCCCCTACGCCGCCGAGGACGCCGACGTCACGCTGCGGCTCTGGGAGACGCTGAAGCCGAGGCTGCACCGGGCGCGGGTGACCACCGTCTATGAGACTCTCGAACGCCCGCTGGTGCCGGTGCTGGCCGAGATGGAGATGGCCGGCGTCAAGGTGGACCGCGACACGCTGAGCCGCATGTCCAACGCCTTCGCCCAGAAGATGGCCGGGCTCGAGGCCGAGATCCACGAGCTTGCCGGCGAGCGCTTCAACGTCGGCTCGCCCAAGCAGCTCGGCGAGATCCTCTTCGAGAAGATGGGCCTCGAAGGCGGCAGGAAGGGCAAGGCCGGCGCCTTCTCGACCGACGCCGAGACGCTGGAGGACCTTGCCGCGCAGGGCCACGACCTCCCCGCCCGGGTGCTCGACTGGCGCCAGCTCGCCAAGCTGAAATCCACCTACACCGACGCGCTGCAGGATCACATCCACCCCGAGACCGGGCGCGTGCACACCTCCTATGTCATCGCCGGGGCCAACACCGGCCGGCTCGCCTCGACCGACCCAAACCTGCAGAACATCCCCATCCGCAGCGAGGAGGGCCGGCGCATCCGCACCGCTTTCGTGGCGACGCCCGGGCACCGGCTGGTGAGCCTCGACTATTCCCAGATCGAGCTGAGGATCCTCGCCCATGTCGCGGGGATCGACGCGCTCAAGCAGGCGTTCCGCGACGGGCTCGACATCCATGCCATGACCGCCTCGGAGATGTTCGGCGTGCCGCTGGAGGGGATGGACCCGATGGTGCGCCGGCAGGCCAAGGCGATCAATTTCGGGGTGATCTACGGCATCTCGGCCTATGGGCTCAGTCGGAACCTGCGCATCCCCCGCGAGGATGCGGCGCGCTTCATCGACACCTATTTCGAGCGCTTCCCCGGCATCCGCGCCTACATGGACGACACCGTGGCCTTCGCGAAGACCCATGGCCATGTGCAGACGCTCTTCGGCCGCAAGGTTCACACGCCGGAAATCAACGCCAAGGGGCCGGGCGGCGGCTTTGCCCGGCGCGGTGCGATCAACGCGCCGATCCAGGGTTCGGCGGCCGACATCATCCGCCGGGCCATGGTGCGGGTGCCGAGGGCGCTGGACGGGCTGGCCGCGCGGATGCTGCTGCAGGTCCATGACGAACTCGTCTTCGAGGTCGCCGAGTCGGCGGTGGACGAGGCCATTGCCCGGGTACGGGAAGTGATGGAGGGTGCCGCCGAGCCCGCGGTCAAACTGTCGGTGCCGCTGGTGGTGGATGCCGGCGCCGGCGCCAACTGGGCCGAGGCCCACTGAGCATCTGCAACGGCGACCCTCGGGGCGCAGCGTGGCCAGGCTCGCATGCAGGGGCTTCGCGGCAAGCCCCGTGCCGTCTCTCCGCCGGCCTCTGCCGCGCGCCACCGTGCTGTTCGCATCCGGGCAGACCCATGCGTGCCGGACCCCGCTGCCCGAGGCACCCGGATCTGCGGGCGTGGGCTATCCGGCGCTGCGCGTGATGCGCGCCACCAGCCGGCGCGCGAGCGGGGCGACCACCAGTACCACCGGAAACGCCACCGCCCAGGACGCGAGCCACGAGCCGAGCCACATCATGGCCACGCCCTCGGCGAGCCCGACCGAGCGCAGGGTCGAGATGGCCGAGACGATGGCCGACATCATCCCCGACAGCAGGAACCCGAACAGGGCCGGGGCAAAGCGTTCGGGGATCATCGGCACCTCCTCGGCGATTTCGGCGCGGACCTGGCCTGCGGCCGGCGTGGTTTCAACCGGCCGCGTCGTCGCGCGCCGGCGCGGCGGTCAGATCTCGATCTGGCGAAAGGCGTCGCGCAGCGCGGTCGACCAGGCCTCGGACATGGCGGCGAAGCGGGCGTCACCGGCCTCGATGCGCCGGCTCTCGGTAATCCGCAGCGCGTCCTTCTCGATCACCGCGAGGTCCAGCGGCATGCCCACCGAGAGGTTCGATCGCAGTGTCGAGTCCATCGACAGCAGCACCGCCTTCATGGCGTCGCCCAGCGAGGTCTCGGGCCGTACCACGCGGTCGAGGATGGGCTTTCCATACTTGTGCTCGCCGATCTGAAGGAAGGGGGTGTCCTCGGTCGCCTCGATGAAGTTGCCTTCGGGATAGACCAGGAACATCCGCATGCCGCCACCCTTGCGCTGGCCGGCGACGATCAGCGAGGCCGATGCGGACTGGCCCATCGCCTCCAGCCGTTCGGCCATGTCCGAGCGCACCTGCGACAGGGTGCGGCCGACGAGCTCGGCCACGGCCAGCATGGTGTGGGCCTTCATGATCGAGGTCTGGGCGTCGGCATCGGGATCGTCGGTGATCGCTTCCTGCAGGCGCGCAATCGTGGTCTGGGTGACCGACAGGCTGCCCGCCGTCATGATCGCGATCACCCGCTCGCCCGGCTCCTCGAAGACGAACATCTTGCGATAGGTGGCGATGTTGTCGAGCCCGGCATTGGTGCGGGTGTCCGACAGCAGCACCATGCCAGCATTCAGCAGCAGCCCGACGCAATAGGTCATCCGTTCCTCTCCAGCCCGGGCCGGCGTTACTGCTGGGCCTCGTTGACGCTGACGTGCACCTCGAGGTTCTCCAGGGCGCCGCCGCGTGCCACGCCGCGGATCGGGGCGGCGGCGCGGGCATCAAGCCCGGAGCCGAGGCGGATGTAGCGCCCGTCCGGGCAGCAGGCGTTGGCCGGATCGAAGCCGACCCAGCCCAGCCCCGCCACCCACAGCTCCGCCCAGGCATGGGAGGCCTCATAGGCGATCTCGCCCTCGTCGCAGAGATAACCGCAGACATAACGCGCGGGAATCTCCTGGCTGCGGGCCGCTGCGATCAGGGCATGGGCGTGATCCTGGCAGACGCCCTCGCCGAGGCTGAGGGCCTCGGCGGCCGTGGTGTGGGCATGGGTGCTGCCCGGACGATAGGCGATGGCCTCTGCCACGGCTTCGGCCAGACGGTGCGCGGCATCGAGCGCGGCGTCCACCCCGGATATGGCGTCGCGGCCAAGCTCGGTCAGCGCGGCATCGGGGCGTGTGGGCCCGGTCTCGCGCAGATAGGCCTCGGGCGGGATGCGCTCGCGGTGGTTGCGCAGGATGCCGGCCAGATCGACCGTCTGGACCCGGCCGGTGACGGTGACGGTGATCTCGGACAGCGGCCCGTGGGCGGAATGGCTCTGCACCCAGTCGCCGGCGCCGTCACGGAAGCCGCCCCCCGGCACGCCGTCGGAGACATGCACATTCCAGTCGATCACGCGCTGACCGTCGAAGCGCGCGGGCGTCAGCCGGTGGCTCTGCACCACGCCGCGGACCGGATCCTGGTAGCGATAGGTCGTGGCGTGTTCGACAGTGACGATCATCGGATGTCCCCGCGCAGATAGGCCTCGCTGACCATGCTGCCGAGCAGGGCCATCTCGCCGATGTAGCGGGTCAGGAACTCGTGCAACCCTTCTTCGAACACATCGTCCACCGTCATCTCCGCCAGTTCCCCGAGGAGCCCGCGCGCCCGGCTCTGCACCGGGGTGGTGCGCTGATAGCCGCGCGCCAGCCGGTCGAGATGCGCCGTCATGCCCTCGGCGCAGGATCTGAGCGATCTTGGGCACTGGGGGTTGAGAATCAGGAAATGCGCGATCTTCTGGGCGGTGACGTCGCCGCCATAGGCCCAGTGGAAGGCGCGATGCGCCGAGAGCGCGCGCAGGAGCGTCGCCCACTGGTAGTTGTCGAGCCCCGAGCCCACGAACTCGACCCGCGGCAGCAGCACGAAGTACTTCACGTCGAGCAGCCGGGCGGTGTTGTCGGCGCGTTCCAGGTGATAGCCCACATGCAGGAAGTCGTAGTTGTCGTTGCGAAGCTGGGTGGCGTCGATGGCGCCGCGGATCTGCGCGCAGTGGCGCAGCGTCCAGTCCACCAGATGGCTCAGCGGCAGTTCCGAGCGGGGCGTGCGCTGCAGGTCTTTCAGCTCCTGGAAGGCGGTGTTCAGCGCATCCCACACCTGGGTGGTCAGCGCGGTGCGCACCACGCGCCCGTTCTCGCGCGCGCGGCCGATGCAGGCGGCGATCGAGGAGGGGTTGTCGTTGTCGAAGAAGAGATAGCTCTCGACATTGCGCTGCACGGCGTCACCGTACTTCTGGGCGAAGGGCTCGGCCGAGCCGCTGGCGCGGAGGAGCGACTCCCACTCGCTGCGATAGCCGTCGACGCCGCCGGGCATCAGCGAGATGCGCGCGCCGACCTCCAGCAGCCGCGCGGTCTTCTCGGCGCGCTCCATGTAGCGGGCGAGCCAGTAGAGGTTTTCGGCGGTTCGGCTCAGCATCCGTCCGTCACTCCGCCAGAACCCAGGTGTCCTTCACGCCGCCGCCCTGGCTGGAGTTCACCACCAGGCTTCCCTCGGTCAGCGCGACGCGGGTGAGCCCGCCCGGAACCAGCTCGATCCGCTCGCCGACCAGGCAGTAGGGGCGCAGATCGACATGCCGGGGCGCCACGCCCTCGTCCACGAAGGTTGGGCAGCACGAGAGCGCTAGGGTCGGCTGGGCGATGTAGTTGCCGGGGCGTTCGAGGATGCGGTCCCGGAAGGCGGCGATCTGCTCGGCGGTCGCCTTGGGGCCCACCAGCATCCCGTAGCCGCCCGAGCCGTGCACCTCCTTGACCACCAGTTCGGCCAGATGCTCCAGCACGTATTTCCGGTCGTCGCGCTTGCCGCACTGCCAGGTGGGCACGTTCTCCAGGATCGGCTCCTCGCCCAGGTAGAAGCGGATCATCTCGGGCACGAAGCAGTAGACGGCCTTGTCGTCGGCCACGCCGGCGCCCGGGGCGGAGGCGAGCGTCACCCCGCCCGAGCGATAGACGTCCATCAGCCCCGGCACGCCCAGCATCGACTCGGGCCGGAAGCAGAGCGGGTCGAGGAAGGCGTCGTCGACCCTGCGGTAGATGACATCCACCTTCTCCGGGCCGCGGGTCGTGCGCATCCAGACATGCTCGCCCTCGACGAAGAGGTCCTGCCCCTCCACCAGTTCCAACCCCATCAGGTCGGCCAGGAAGGTGTGCTCGTAATAGGCCGAGTTCATCGGGCCCGGGGTGAGGATCACGATGGTCGGCTCGCCGCTGCATTTCTTCGGGGCCACCGAGGCGAGCGTGCGCCGCAGCGCCTCGGAATAGCCGTCGACCGGTTCGATCCGGTTCTCGCGGAAGAGCCCGGGGAAGAGCCGCATCATGATCTCGCGGTTCTCCAGCATGTAGGAGACGCCCGAGGGGGTGCGGCAGTTGTCCTCCAGCACGTAGAAGTCGTTGGCGCCGGTGCGCACGATGTCGATGCCGACGATGTGGGAATAGACCTTGCCCGGCGGCTCCACCCCGACCATCTCGGGCAGGAAGGCGGCGTTGCGATAGA